>JBNKEI010000206.1:0-11054 GCA_050288705.1 Myxococcales bacterium | reverse complement strand
CGCATTGCCGCTGCATAATCCAGCGGCAAATTGCTATTTATTATTGCGATCCCCCGAATATCATTCCGGTTGATTCAACTGGGAAAGTCGCGCGATATTTTGGTAAAATTCGGGCCATTGCGCAATTTCTTCTTCCAGTTTGGCTCTTTCATTTACTATATCGACCTCTTCGTTACTCATCCCCAGAATAGCTTTTGAATAATCAGCATCGAAAACAATGTTTTTTGGTTCCCCTTCCCCATTAGACCATTTCTGCCATATAGGCAGCCCCCAGCCGTTGGGATTGCCGGTGTACGCGAAATTGGCAAGGTACTTCATCATAGCATCGGAAAGCGCCACTCTCCCTGGAGTATCGTTTTCCCGATTATAGCCGTAACCCCAAAGACTTTGGTCAGATCCAAAGAAAAAGGCAATTTCCATGGCGTGCCCCGCGCCATAGATAAAATCAAACGGGGATGGACCGGAACCGGGGCCACCCCAATTAAACTGGTAAGCCCATACCTGGTTTTGCTGTTCTTTAAGAGCGCGTGCCCGCTCATCAACATACTTGGCACGCCAGTTACGGCCACCGTAATAGCCGGTTACCTCATATAAATCCTTGTCCAACTGGGTCGGCAAAACGTCATCAATACTGGGAATGGCACCGTCCAGCACCGCGATCAAATTGAGCCACGGCAGACCCAAGGCCGGACCATACAGCGGCATGAGCGCCTTGAGCTCGTATTGATTGGCCCCCAGAATAATGGGCACTTTATTGTATTTGCCTGACCGGATGGTAGCCATGACGCTGCCGGGAATCACCACTCCGTCTTCGTAGGCATTGTAAGTGTCGACACTACCGTAAAGCACTTCCAACAAATCGCGATTGCTCTGGCCTCGCAAGTACGCTTCCTGTCCGTAGGGGGTCCAGGATTCCCATTCATCGCGGGTTAACCGGTCTTTGGCCAAAAGCTTATCGATGGTGCTTTCCGCCAACGTTTCCCCGACTGCCACCGGTATAGTGCTCATGCCACCGCTTTCGGACATGGCTTTGTGGAACAGCCCTTTGGCCAGGGGTGAAATCACCATGCTCATGACATTGTGGGCGCCGGCCGACTCACCGGTAATGGTTACATTGCGCGGATTGCCGCCGAAACCCCTAATGTTACCCCGTATCCACCTGAGCGCCTGGATATTGTCCAAGGTACCAAAATTCCCCGAATCGTCTAACGGCGAACGGCCATGACGCAGGGCCGGATGAGTGAACCAGCCCAGAGGCCCCAAACGGTGTTGGACAATGACCACCACCATGTCCGACTTAGCAGCAATCCTTGAACCATCATAGTCGTTGGCGGTACCGTGGTAGTTTGATCCGCCATGAATATAGACATAAACCGGCAAGTTTCTTCGGAAATTGTCTGGCCGGTAAATGCTTAGGTAAAGACAATCCTCGCTGCCCACCACATACGATTGTTGTTGCCAGTTTTTGGTCATATACAACTGCGTGCAGGGTATGCACCCTTGGGTAGCATCAAGAATGCCCCGCCAGCGCTCGGGTGCTTGAGGCGCTTTCCAACGTAGGGCGCCGACCGGCGGTTTCGCAAAAGGAACGCCGGTCCAGGCAACGGTCTTCTCGGCAGTGTAATACCCCTTGACCCAGCCATATTTGGTTCGCACGACTTTGGGGAAACGTCTACATGCATGGCCTTGGAAGGCGAAACTGCCGCTAACGCCAGCAATAGTCATGACCATGGCAATAACTGCCGACGGGGTCAAATACTTGGTAAGGCCGAGCCGTTGCGATGGTGATTTTGTTTTTGCCATATTCTTCTTTTCTCCCTCCATAGTCGTTAACAAAATGGAGAAGCTCCTGATTATTAGTCGAGTTAATGAGTCACTCTCTTTAAAATATCATTCCATTTCTACAGGCATTTGCTACAACAGTGTTGTTTTTAATCGTGTTGGGTTGTCTTTTTAAAGGGTTACAGGAATCATGTACGACACATACTTATATCAGGAGTTAATATGAACCAATTCCCCTCTTTATTTGTTCGGCTTATCAACAACACCAGCCTAATAACTCAAATTATCATCGGCATGATCGTGGGTATTGTTTTAGCGACTGTTTCTCCAGAAATTGCTGGATTAGCAGGTTTTCTTGGTACACTATTTGTTGCAGGTCTTAAAGCTGTTGCGCCAATGCTAGTTTTTATTTTGGTGACCAATGCGATTGCGAGTCACAAGAAAGGCAACAAAACCAGTATCAAGCCATTGTTGATGCTATATCTTATTGGCACATTCTGTTCAGCCGTGCTGGCAGTGGTGGCTAGTTTTATTTTTCCATCCAGCCTGCATTTAGTAACTCAGGCAAACGAAGCATCTCCTCCAGGCGGAATTAGCGAAGTTCTGAATGCCCTGCTGCTTAGTATTGTATCTAACCCGGTAAAGGCACTGCTGGATGGAAACTACATCGGCATTTTGGCTTGGGCGGTTGCATTGGGTATTACATTGCAGCATGCCAATGACACCACCAAAAATGTAATCAACGACTTATCGCATGCGGTATCGGGGGTAGTTAAAGGATTGATTCGTTGCGCACCGCTGGGTATTCTGGGTCTAGTTGCGTCAACATTCGCGCAAACAGGATTTTCTGCCTTAATCGAATATGCGCGGTTACTAACCGTGCTGATCGGCTGCATGCTGTTTGTGGCATTGGTGATCAATCCTCTGATTGTTTTTATTAAAATAAAACGTAATCCTTATCCGCTAGTAATGTTATGCCTAAAAGAAAGCGGAGTAACTGCTTTCTTTACCCGTAGTTCTGCAGCAAACATTCCAGTCAACATGGCACTATGCGAGAAATTGCGCTTGCCCGAAGAAACCTATTCGGTATCAATTCCTCTTGGCGCGACCATCAATATGGAGGGGGCAGCAATCACTATTACGGTGTTAGCCATGGCAGCCGTTCACACGTTAGGTATTACGGTTGATATACCAACTGCAATTCTTCTGAGTGTATTGGCAAGCATCAGCGCATGTGGAGTATCTGGCGTTGCCGGTGGCTCACTGCTGCTTATTCCGCTGGCTTGTAGCCTTTTTGGCATTAGTAATGACGTAGCAATGCAGGTTGTTGCGGTCGGTTTTGTAATCAGCGTACTGCAAGATTCTGCTGAAACCGCGCTCAACAGCTCAACTGACGTGCTGTTTACCGCGGCCGCTTGTATGGCAAAAGACAGCTCTCTTCATGAAAGCGCGGCTATACAGCCCATACAACAGGAAGAAACTGCTTGAAATATTTCGGCAAGGGCATCATAAAAAAGTCCATCCGTTTCGTGGGCGCCAAAGAAATTCGGTCCTCGATGGCTGCAGAATAACTCTGGTCTCGTGAAATGAATTAATTGATGCCCTTGCGCCGAAAAATTCATCCAGTATGCATCCAAACAAATAGGCTTCCCCCTTGCTTGCAAATGCCGCTTCCTCCAAATGGATGGTGGTTATTGTACCTATTATTTGCCTGACAGTGGACATTTCGGATTTTACTGAAATAATTGATTTTATTCGTTTCTGGTTTCCTAATCCTCGAGGATCTTCATTTATTGATTGCAAGTCGTTCATGCGCAATAATGCGCACAAGTTTTCTTTATCCACTACCGATATGCGCGCCGCAGCCATGTATATTAGCAAATCCCAGAATTGCTCTTTGCCGAATGGCGCTGGCGTTGCCGGTGATACTCCCATGATATTTTTGAAAGGCACGTTTTGCCATGCCACCCTATAGGGGGTATGGCAAATGTCTCCCATGCGCAAGCGCCTAGCTAAATCTCGATTGGTGCAGGTAATTGCCGCAGAGAGCACGTCCTCCCTTATTTCGGGAATTATTCCTCTGGCGATTTGAATCGATAAAAAAGTATCGAACCCCTCCATTGTTTTGCTAGGCTGGCGCCGCACAAAATGAAACGGCTTTTTTCCTTCGCTCCGGCAGTAATCCAAACTCAAGAACTTGGGATAATTATAAATAGCTCCATCCTGAATTACGCCGTCTACTCTGTCCACTGAATATACTTCACAATGTTTTGCCGCAAGTCCGGCGTAGCGCACCAAGCTTTCCTGGCCAAGTAGTTTGGCGTGTATTGGCTCGGCGTTTGTTTTAAACAAGTTAATTACCGGGGTGCAATGCAGTCGGAAGGTGTCTTTGGAAATACGGCCGGGAAGCTCGGGCGGTTTGCCTAGTAAAAAGTAGATTTGGATCTGCTGCCCGGGCTCGGCTACCAGGGGCTTGCTCATTTGCAGGTCCAGAAAAAGAAACTTTTTGGGAAAACTGAGGTATTCTTGGAAATACCTATACCCAGGAAATGCCAGTCTTTCCCATGGCAGCAACGCTCCCTCGGGATGCAACCCTACCGGCACTATGCTTTCTGGATTGCAGGTAAAGCGCGTTTTGGCTGCCCCTACTACACTCACCTCCACTTGTTTGCAGTATCTTAAAAGCCATAGCCAAATGGTGGTGGTTGCCGCGAATTCACCGTGCAGAAAAATTCGGAGCTTTTTATTGGGAAATACTTCTCCTTTACTCCAATAATTAAGCATTAAATTCAATAATGTATACCCTTCGACCTTTTCTACGGTTACTTCTTGTATTTCCAATGGAAGCAATTCCACTGGCATAGTGGTGCTAAATCGACAGGAGGTTTTCTCCTCGGTCTCTACCTGATTGGCTCTTAACTCGGTTCCCTGCCTTACGGTTACTGGGCGGGTCAGGGTTTGGGAATTTGGAAAAAATTGCACTATTGAGCAGGATGGAATGGAATAAGAGCAATGCGGAAAACACATTTCCGCGATTGTTTGTGCAAGAAGGGGAATATCTTCATCGACTCGCTCCCATATTTTTCCGGTAATATAGGAAAAGCCCTCTATTAAGCGCTCAACGTCAGGGTCACTGTCTGTCTGCCCTAAAAGACCGGCAGTGCTAGGATGAGCTTGAGCAAATTTCCTTCCGCTTTGTTGCAAAAACTGAAGCTGTTTTTTGTAGTATTTGTTTTGCATGAAATTCCTTCTACATCATAGGCCGAGTGCCCAGCTCGCCGCCTAATTTCATTTCCGTATTGGATGAGCGCAATATGAAAATTAGCTCGCTGAATCCACTTGGTGTATAAGGGCTGGCCAAAATCTTTGAAAGCACGCAACCGAATAAAAAAATATCTCCATGGCCCATAAAATTCTGCTCTTCGATTTGAATGCGGGTCCTGGTTCCTGTCCGCGGTAATTGTTTAATCACCTGTCGACGTTTTTGCGTTTCTACGGAAACAATAGATTCCACTCGCCGGCGGTTAGCCTCTCCGATGGATTCATCTACCGAGGTTTGAAAATTAAATAAGTCGAGAACTTCTTTGAGCGTCTGAGCATTTTCAAACACTTGGTGATTAAGTGAGCAAGTGCCCAAGATGTTCCAAAGATTTCTTTCCAAGGGAGGCAGCACCGGCCGGGATGCATCGATAATATTTTTATAGGTTATGTCCGTTGAACCTTTATCATTTCCCCCAATGTCTTCCATTTTTATTCTACCTGCCAAAGCGCGGTTGGTGCAAAGCAGTTTCAGGTTAAGAATCTCGTCTTTGTCGGTGGCATGCAGCTTAATGTAAACATCTAAATTTCCTAGAGGATTAAATTCTCGTCTTTCCTGAAAAAGCTTTTTTGCTCTTTTTTTGCCTGCTTGTTTTAGGCTACAAAAAGGCCCGTAATTAACTTTGGCGGCGTCGGGAGTGGATTTGCCCGAAACTTCTACAACATGAAACACTTCAGCGTGCTCTGATCTAGGGCTGTTTGTTTGCACCAAGTATTCGTGATTTTCGGTGTCGCAATAGATAGGCTCACTGTCGCACTCGAAAAGGTTGGTAATAGGTACGCAATTCAACCGCAGGGTTTCCTTGGTGACTTTGCTGGCGAATTCTAACGGCCGGTTAAACCTTAGTTGCAATTCAAACCGGCTGGTGATTTCTGAGCGCCCCGATGCCAGATTTACGTCGAAAAACATAAATTTTTCAGGAAATATGTAATACTCTAATAGCAGGCGGTAAGCTTCGGGCAATTGTGAATCCCATATAAATACTGCTTGTTCCTTATCCCACCCCACTGAGAATACCGGGTCATCCAGTTGCAAACCAGGTCCAGGTTTTTCCAGGGAGCGCACTGCAGGCGTAAATGAATATTTTCTTAAATAATACATTAGATTAGCGGTTACTTCCCGAGAACCATGCAAATAAAACCGTACTCCTTGGGGGTCAAATAGTGATTGATCAACTATTTCGGAAGTCCTTAACTGTATTCTTAGAACTGGCCTTAGTGACTTCGGACGGTCGAATTCCACGTTTTCTATTTCTAATGGCAAAATATCCAATGGTCAGGTAGTGCGAAAACGGCATTCAGTGCCATCTATTGGCCGAGATTTTACTTCGGTTCCCTGCTGAATGCGGGTGCGGCCTTTGCTTGTCGTAAAATCGGGCTTGTATTCTAAAATGCTGCATGCGGGAAAAGTGCGTAATAATTGTGGCGCCATTATTCGGCAGACGTCGTGAATTACTTCCGGACTGTCATCGTCAATTTTATCCCGAAGCCTGGCAGTAAGAAATGCGTAGGATTGCAGTAGGCGCTCCACCCCTTCGTCACCGCCATATTCGCCAAGAATGCTTTCCATGTCGGGGTATTTATCCACCAATTCACGAAGCTTTTCTCTCATGTAAGCTAGCTCTTCGTGGTAGTGCTGGCTGAAGGACATGGGGCGCTCCTAAGTATCTAATGTCTTATTGCTATCGCTGATAAGCTTACAACTTAAATGAACTGACTGCCTAGATGGCTCACACATAACCGGCATTGCATTTCAATTATTGTTTAGTTGGATTATGGGTCATATGCTATACCATTCATCATCAGACAGCTTATTCGAATCCGGCTCTATTTCCCAATGATTATCAAATTCGATAATTGCGCCAACAAGTAAATCTATTTCGTTATTTTTTACTCTAAAACCAGTACCCTTATCCCAAGAAGAATCCGTCTCAATTAAAAGATTGAAATCATCGTTACAGCGTTCCAGAAAGTCATACAATACCAAAGAAAAGCTCAAATCCGCACCATGCTTTGAAACCCAGACTACAGCAAAATCATTAATACTTTTAATGCGAAATCGCAATTGCTTGTGAGAAATCCATCTAGTGTTCTCCAGTTTTCTCTCCTCATGCATTTATTTCTCCTTCAATACAATCCTGTCAGAACATCCATCGCTGCACTGGTTTTAACAGTACCAAAGATAACCTCTTCCCACGAACCTTTTTTCTCGAAAAGCTGTTCTGGCGTAGGTCCTTCTTCCCTACCATACTCCTGAAGATTCCTTTGTTTCATGCTTTCTAATCCAGTCATATTATTATCCTTTATATATGAATTTATCCTTTCCTGATTTCGCTGGTGCACTTTTTGTCTTGCAATATCCTCAAAAGACATTCCTTGTTCTTGCATCCTTTTTACTTCGCTTCTGAGCAACTCTCCTTCTTTTCGTAATTTTTCGTGATATGCGATTCGTTTCTGCCTTGCAGACCCTACCTGTTGCTTATCATGCCAGTCTACCTTAAATTGGTTAAGCGGTGAACCCGCAATTGGAGAATACCCGTAAACTGCATCTGGATCGACTTTGATCTCTTTCGCAATTTTTGGATCATCTAACGGATTTGAATGTCTTTTAGACGCTTTTTCCAAAGGTTTTTCTGTGGTATTCTCCCCCTTCTTATGCCCGACCGCTTTCCCGTCCCCCTTATTCTTAACCGCACTAGAAGCCCTAACCCGAGCCTCCTCCACGCCAACCTTCGGCGACCCCTTTTTGGTAGGCGCAGTCTCCCCTCCGTCATTGGAATTCCGGCTGGTCTTGCTATTTGCATGGGAAAGCCCATACACATCCACATGCTTTAAAGGATTAGCCGGGTAAGCATAGGTATTCACCCCACCCTTTTGCCCAATTGGATCTTCCTGCAGGTATCGCCCAAGCCGGGGGTCGTAATAGCGAAATCGATTGTAATGCAGCCCGGTGGTTTGGTCGTAATAATGCCCAGGCCACCTTAAATTCAGCTCTATTTTGTTTTCTTTACATAGCTCCAAACTTCCATATGGGTCCGAGTGCACTGATTCCCAGACTATATTCCTGTTTATGTCTTCTACCGCCACTGGCATTCCTACTTGGTTTACCAGAATAGAGTATACTTTACCGGTTTCAGGGTCTGCCCTTATGCTTTCGTAATCTATAAAAAATAACGGCACTAGGCTTTCTTCGCAAGCATAACCATATATTCTTAAATTTCCTTCGGGAGATATCTCCGCAACCAGTTGGTTTTCATTCCAATAAAAATAGGTCTGCTGGTTTTCAAACCCGCAGCAAATTCTTCTGCCTAAAGCGTCATATTCGGCGGTCCACGGTTTTTTATCATCTGTCCACTCCTTTTCATATTCATTCTTGGTCGCGGTTTCGATGCGCACCAGCATATCGCGAGCATTATAGAAATATTGAATTCGGCTGGTCTTCCCTACTCTTTCGGCGCCGAGCTCAGCGTTGGCCATGGTTTGGTGTACTGCGAATTCCATGTGCAGCCATTGGTTTTTTTTGGCAATAGCTTCGGCTTGGGCTGCTTTATTTCTTGCTTCGGAAAGGTCTTTCTTTCCAATGGCGTTAGACATTTGGACAAATTGCCAGCGGAATTGTCCGGATGGCTCATTTGCATCTTCTGCTTCTCGCGCCATTTCTTCCATTGCCTTGGGCATGTCTAAATTTGCTTTTTGGGTTTGGACTTTGGTTTTGTTTTTGGCGGCAATACTGCTATAAATAGGCTCTTCAATATTGTCGGGAGGAATTAGCCTTACCTTTTTTTGGGTTAGTAAGGGAATGAATTCATTCAGCCATTCCTGCCATTGAGCGGAATTAATAATCACCGAGGGTTCCAGTACTAGGCTCAAATTCTTGGTATGTGGCTCTAAGAATTGTTGCAGGGATTGCAATGCTTTGGAAAGATAAAGGCAGTCGGGTGCCGGCGCGTTTTTGTAATGCACCATGGTATGGGGAAGCTCAGGAGGAATCCACACCGGGTCATGCACCTCTGCTTTTTCCAGGTGTTCTTTCATGGAGTCCATTAAGTCGTCCAGACCGTCTACAATTGCCAAGCCGTGGCCTTCTTTTTCTTCAAACGGCGTGGTTACTGGCAAAATGCAGTCGCCGGTTTTGTTTTCCACTGATTCGATGGTTACAAATGCCTCCAGCATTCTTTTCTCGTCGGATTTGAATAGCCAGTGGAGGACTTTTGCATCCGAGGTGATGAAGGCTTGGTATTCCTGGCGGATCTGGTCTTGGCGACGTTGGATGGGGTTTGGCATAGGTTTACCTAAGCTACCTCGCATTTTGGGGTTTTTACTTGTTTGACTTCTCTCTCTAACACGCAGCCTGCAATTTTTGACAAGAAATCAAGTGTAAATACTCCAAAACCTGCAAATCCGCTTTGCTTCATTTCTGTCCCGCTATTTTTATTTGAATAATTAGAGGCCATACGGCAAATCACCCAAACGTTTTTCTCTCAAATCAGGACCTAGATAACGTTTAATCCAGCCATATATCCAACTGTATTCATCATAATCATCAATATCAAAAAAAAGTTCTGAGGGATCACCAGGTTGCGAAAAATGCTTGATACATTGCAAGGAAGTTCCTACTCTAATTACATCAGCAAATAATTGAGCATACAAAACAGAACCATTATCAAAGCTGATTTTCAACACTGCATACCATGGCGGAAGACACGCACAATTTCCTTCTCTTTTGACTGTTGAACGCTCAATCGCTTTTCGAAAAGCAACGATTTCTTTTTCGTCCATTGAGTAGATTTTCTTGTCATCGCAAATACCATTTGTGTCGCAAACGATAAGACTGACAGCAATGATTTTTTTAGCATTTCTTTTCAAACGCGCAGACATTGGGACGCATTTTTTTTGAGCCGAACGGTTTTTTTTAGAGTATTCCTTTTTTTCTGCCTCATCTATCTTTTCCGCGCGAACAGATCCCAGGAAAACAAACAAAACTAATATTAGTATTCGCATTATAAATTCTCCTTTTTTCCTAGCGCGCAACGTGACCAGAATATGCAATGTGACCAGTTTCATCCAATGAAAAACCGAGTTCATCTCTCAGAATCTTTAACTCCGTTTTATAGGTTGCCGTGTTAATATACATATATATCTTAGTTTTTCTACCGACACGAACTTCTTTAAAATCCGCCCCCGCCCCAGGAGGAGATCCATGAACGGCCAACCAACTAACCACTGCTTTCAAATTGGCCATATAAGTTCTTCCTACGATTATTTCTAAAAATGCTTTTTTTGCTCCAGCCTTCGTATCAGTCCAATGACGACCTTCAAAATTGTACTCAATTATATCTGACTCATTTTTAGCAGCCCCAATGCATTTTATTACATATCTATACAACTTACTATACATGCACCCCCATATTTTGGCTCGAGCATCCATTGCAAATGCAAAATTGTTCTATATTTGCACCAAGTCTAATTGAAAATAAATGATGGGTTTCTTCGGGCCATACAAATTCAATTTTTGGCTCTTCAGAAACAGTCGGCCTCGGCGTTACATCGGTATATGTTTGGCCTAATGTAGAAAATGAATTGTCATACTGCTGCTCTTCTTCTTCGCTTTGGGCATCCCCATCATACCCCATGGTTTTTTGCTCGGGACATGATTCATTAGCGTCCACCACCACCACCATTTCTTGGTGTTCTTCCTGCTCAAAGAAATAATACATTCCCTCTTCGGCCATTAGGCGCGTAATAAATGCCAAGTCCGATTCCTCATGCTGTACGCAGTATAGTCTTTGCTCCTGCTCGTTTTTCAGGCTTATTTTATAGCGCTTTTCTCTTGCAAAGATCGAGTATTTTTGATCTAAGCCTCGAAATGGGAACTTCAATTTCAACTGATCTTAGACGACGAGTTGTAGAAGCATATTTAGCAGGCAGTGGAACATATTCTGAAATCGCAAAAC
>JBNKEI010000205.1:0-47635 GCA_050288705.1 Myxococcales bacterium | reverse complement strand
GAGCGTAGGAACAAGGGTTTGGAGTCGAGGGATTTTTTTAACGGGCGCTTGGTGGACAAGCATGTTATTTTACGTACAGTATTTCCCCTCTCCCTCTGGGAGAGGGCTAGGGTGAGGGATTGCGAGCCGAGACTGGATTTTTGGCTAAGTGTGTTTCAAGGTCAGCTTTCAAAAGGGGGAAAGCACACTTGCCGCGGTGGGAATTGAAGATTCCCATTACTATGGTTCGTCAGGACAAGTTGCCTCTAAGTCAGTGCCAGTCCAAGCGGTGAGGAAAGCAGTAGCTTCCGATCTCCATAGCGGAATCTTGTTCAGCTTGATTTCACAATCAGTTTTCAGATTTAGCTCGGACTGCAATGAAGAAGGCAGCCGAAATAATAGCCCGTCGTCGCCGTTTGTGTAACCAGTGGTCGATATCTTAGCGGTTAGGTATTCACCCTCGCCAGCAGGGTTCGCAGTGAGCTTGCCAGTGACGCTAATAAGCTCACTCTCATAAACACCAATTTCTGATACTAAGTTGTTTTCCGAGCTAACATCTTGGGCTAATTCCGATACTGAGTTGCTCTGAGACGAACGACTTAGAGTAGCACTCGATACTTGTACGCGACCTTCCACGGTGGCCTTTTCGGCTATGTCCAAACTGATCTCATCTCCTACGGCCAGAGCAGTAGCAAGCCCTAAATCCTCGGGATCGATATTTATATATAACGCGGGACCCTTAGCCGATGCTTGAACAAAGAAACCTGCTGTTTCGCTTCCAACCAAAGGTTTGATGTATGTAACCAAAGCGTTGGTAATCAGCATATTGGGCGTAGATGCAGCAGTTTCTCTCACATTAGCGATTTGCGCGGAGGTGTCCGCAGCCCCGGTGCAAAGGGGATTCTTGCTTTTTGCCGAGCCGTCGGCAACACACCAGGCAGACGCATAGCCATTGCTTCTCTTAACCGTGGCTAGCGGGGAGAGAGCCATTGATTTGTCTGGAGTAGTGGTTGGAAAATCGGTGTTCAAACCAAGCTTTTCCAATTCAGTAGTGCCAGAAATAATTTTTAACTCGCCAGTATTGGAAAGGGAGATAGCCGAGCCCCATGGATGATCTATTGTTTGCCCGGCGGCGCTTCCAAAAACGAAGTATTCATTAGCCGGAAGAAGCAAAGGGAGAGTATTGGGAACATCGTAGGTCTTACTTGCAGAATCAATAAATTCTATTTTTATGCCCGCAAGATCAAGCAGTTTGCCCGATAAGTTCTGAATCTCAAACCATTGGGGGTTTCCCGTGGAAGGAGTGTGCATTACTTCGGTAATGAGCAAATCACTGCTTTCCGGTGCAGAGGCGGTCTGGCATTGATTTTCATGACATGCTTTTCCTGATTCACAGGTGGTATCGGTGGAGCCACTCGAGCATTTATAGTTGGCTGCTCCTGCTCCGGTAACAGTGCATGCTGCGGAGTAGGTAGTGAGAGTTGCAGTGTTTTTGCAAGTGGATGATTTTATGACGCAAGGATTGGTCGAGCAGGGATCATTAACACTGAAAGAATTACTGGTCTGCGAAATGTTTCCATAACTAGCTTTAAGAATGTAGTTTCCAACCATGTCTAACTTAAGATCGCTGAAACTGGTAGTTCCGGTAGACGTAGTTTTTGACTTGGTTCCGCTCAGCACTGCTCCACTGGGTCCGGAAGCAATGCTAATAGTCACTTCTCCTTCCACCAAATTATTACCTTGGTCTTGAATTTCCACCTGAATAGCGGGAGAAATGGCTAATCCAATGCCCACATTAGCAGGCTGAGTTTTGAATACTAATTTAGTAGGTGTTCCAGTGGTAACCGAGATATTTTCTTGGGTTCCTTTGAGGGAAGAATTCTTGCTGTCCAAAGCAGTAACGCTTTGTTTTCCGGTAGTAGTCAGTTTTATCGCATTGGTGAAAGTATGCGAGCCCTTATCGGTAGCTGGCTGGAAAATATAGTTTTTGGGAAGGGTTGCGTTAGGATCGGTAGAAGTGAATTTAACCTCGCCGCTGTATTCGGTAACAATATTTTCAAACATGTCAGTAATATGTAGGGTGACATTGCTAAGAGTACCACCGGTATAGGGATTATTTATTCCGGTTACCAATATTTTCGCAGCCGAGCCTGGATTGATTTGTATTTCTTTAGTTCCAACAATATTCGACTTTTCCGAGTCGATAACCGAAACAATTTGCTTGCCTGCGGTTACAAAAGTTACTTCAAAAGCATGCGTGCCCTTATCGTCAGCGACAAAAGTGTAGTTGGCGGGAAGAGTTACTTTCGGGTCGTCAGAGGAAAACCCTATGGTCCCCAAATAAGGATCAACCAATTTTTCTTCGGCATCCTTGGCAGTGATCTCCATCCGGTAAGGAACTCCTGCAATTGCGGTGGCTTCACCATCTATTTGCAGAGTGGCTATCTGGGGGATATCAATGGGGGGGGTTTCGTAAACTACACAAAGCCCCTGGTTGCAGGTCGCTCCTCCTTTGCAATCAGCATTGGAATCACATTTTGTTTGGCTATCTACAACCAAAGAGCAGCCGTGCAAAGTCACCACTATCGCTGTCCAAAAAAGACCAACAGTTTTTGGAGAATTCATCTAAAAACTCCCTGCAATGCCTACATCGAGGCCGGAAGGTGTAACCGAGAAAATTGGTCGTGGGGGCTCAGGAACTGATTGTTCTTGGTCTAAAAAAAGATAAAAACCAATTCCCGCGGCAACTAGTGCTACTCCGGCGCCTGTGGTTATGTCGGCTAAAAGTGCTTTGCTTTTGGCGCGACTGCGAGCGTTTTGCGGATCATTGCCCGACCGGAAATCGGAAACTGCTTCTCGCGCCTGGCTTCCAAATACCCCTAGCCCCACGCATATTAGTGCGCCTCCGCTTACCAGAGTCACCGGAAGAATGTGTTTCTTAGAAAAGATATCAGAAAATGCATGAGAAGGTGCTTGGTCGCGTTGCTGGGGAGTATTTCCGAGAGAATTCTCCTCGGGCAAAGACGAAGGTTGCAGGGTAGGGCGAGCCAGTTGCTGTGAATCAACTTTGTCCTGTTCGCCGGGACCAAGAGAGGCGGCTGGTTGTTCCTGGTTGCTTGCTTCGTCGGAAAACGAATTCTCATTCAAAGCTGCCTTGGCTTGCTTTTCGTTAATATATTGAACAAGTGCACTAGTTGTCCGCGGTAGCTTTTGTTTAAGCGCAGCCAGTAGTGCTGGACCTTTAGGATTGATTACCAACCCCATTATGTTGGAAACAATAGTGGAGTTTTCTACGTCAACAATAGTGACCTTGATTCCGTAAGCACGCTTAGTCTTTTTCATAGAAATGTTGACAATAAATGCCGACTCCAATTTTTTTCCAATGCTCGCCAGGCACTCTGGCGCGTCACCGCACCGGTCGAGCTTATGGCGGGACTTTTTGTAGGTCGCAGAAACTTGTTCCGGCGAAACGGTTTCAAATCCCAGACTGGCAAGCTCTTTCAAAGTAACCTGCGCGGCATTTTTTAATGATTGCCGAGGAATTCCTGGTGCAGGCGAAGGGGGAAGAACAGCTATCCGGGCAGTTGCTTGTTGATTCTCCGGAAAGCTACTGGAATTGACTAGTTCTCGACTGCTACTAGCTAGCGCAAAGGGAGATAACAAACTGCTTGCTATTACTACAAGTATTGTACTGGCATGCATAGGCGCCTTCCCTAGGAAGTCAAACTAGAAGCTAGAATATACAGGAAAACTCGTTGAAATTCTGCCGGCAAAGAGCATCAGGTGAGACAAGCTAAAGCAAAAGATGTGTGGTGTTAGCGTTTAGCAGGTCAAAAATCTTGGATGAGGAGCGTGGACTTAGTGATTCCTGGTGGGGCTGTGGATAGGATTGCGAATAGGGCATTCCATATGGATAGCCTTCTGGCCACCTTCGTAATAACCGAAATCGCCTTCCAATTCTTGAAAACCGCATGATTTAAAAAGGTCAAATGCGCGCGTGTTGGTATCTGCTACTGAAAGTCTAATGGCGCGCACAGGATAGTGTTCAGAAGCCTTCTCGCAAACAGACACCGCATGCCGTAAAAGCGCACGACCTATGCCTCTTCCTCTAAACTCGGGGGCCACGGCAATCGCCAGAATATCGCCCACCAAATTTTGAAAATCACGGAAATAGGCGACCATAATGTACCCGGTAAGCGACTTTTCATTCTCACTGAGGTAGGTTTTCACTCCCGGCATTCGTAGCCAGCGAGGCAAAATACTGCGGTAATCACCATAAGGTGCGAATGCTTCGGCAGCAATGTCGCGTACAAAAGTTTCGTCAATTATAGGATTTGCCATTCGGATACGCACGCGACAAAAATGCCTTTCTACCGCCAACTCGAAAAGGCGGTTTAGTGCCAAAAACGTTTATTGTCGAATCTTAAGATCAAAAGGATAAACAATTGGATGGTCGCGGTTGTCGTTAGGTTTGGGGAAATACCACCTACGCATTGCCAATATGCAATCAATAACTTGTTCATCTTTGAGGCTGCTTTTTTTTAGTACTGCTTTGGCTTCGGTAACATTGCCATTTGAATCAATATTAAAAGCCATGGTTACTCGTCCCTCTAGTTTTTTTCCAGTAGTAGATAGTACTTCTTCGTAACACTTCTGAATTTCAGGCATATGGTGCATGACTACTTGACGAATGGACTCGGCATCAAAAGGCAATTTGGAGATATCTAATTCTTCGCTGGTTGACGCCGAGGCGGTAGATTTTTTTTTTGGAGTGGACGATGTAGTTAAGACAGTGGTTTTCTCACTGTTTGCTTCTATGCCGACCGGGGTAAGAACCACCGCAAGCAGAAGAGCACAGAATCTATTCATAAAAACTCCTAGTAAATTGGCAGCACAAAATAGCTATTCTAACTTGTCGAGTTCGTTTTCTAGCTGGGAAATCCTTTCTTTTAAAGAGGCTATTTCTTTAGATAAAGAGCGGGAATGGGTTAGATTGTCAACAGCTTGGCGTACTCTCTCGTCAACTCGTTTTTGCAATTCTTCAATAGTTTTGTGACCATGTATCCAAAATCCTTCGGCTTCATCTTTCAAACTATGAATGCGTTGTCCCCATTGCCCGGGAAGCAGGTCAGTAAGAATCCCACCTCCGTGGCGAACCATAGCGCGCAAGATGCTTAGGGGTAAGCGAGTTCGCCTTTTTTCTTGTTCGAAAACGATTTGCGCAAGGATAACCGAAGTTAGATCTTGTTTAGTATCATTATCAATTATTCGTACCTCAATCCCTGACTTAACCATTTCGGTTATCTCTTCAAGGGTGATGTATCGACTTTCTACCGTATCGTAAAGCTTCCGGTTAGAATAGCGTTTAATGGTCTTAGCTTCTTTGCGACTATCGGGCAGCGAGGACGAACGGTCAGAAAACATGATGCACCAAAAAAACTGAATGTAGATGATTGTCAGATTTTCGTAGGGAGAGCACAAGAGATAGCCCATAGAGAGGCTGCTTGAACCATGTGGTCAGAATCGGTCAGGCATTGCTTGGCGCCCAGAAAATCGAATTCTTTTCTCGCGCCTAGGGCGATAATGGCATTGCGACGCAGACGCGAGACACCAATTCGCGCTATAGCCGTCCCTTTGGTAAGTTTTTGGAAATCAGAGACCGAAAGCAACGCTAAATCAACAAGCGAGCACTGGGCAACGGCGCCAGGCGCAAATTGTGGATCGTCGCAAAAATGGTTGGTGCGGTTCCACGGGCAAACAGTTTGACAACGGTCACATCCAAAAGCCTGGCTAGCATACTGGCGTATTTGTTGGGGGTATTCATCTTTATTTTCAATCGATTGATAAGAAAGGCACTGTCGTGCATCGAGTTGACGAGGCGATATCAAAGCCTTAGTAGGACAATTCCGTAAGCACAGCGAGCATTCACCGCACAAGTTTTCCATTGGGGCGTCATAGTGGTCCACCGGCGCATCAATAATTGCCACTGCCAAGACAACCCACGAGCCGTACTCGGGATTGATTAATAGCCCATTCTTTCCAATCCACCCCAAGCCGGCGCGGCTAGCCCAGGTTTTTTCTTGTACTGGGCCGGTATCAACTTCGGAATAAACACCCAATTTAGGCCATAATTGAAGAAGTTTCTTCCGGAACAGTGTTAGCCGCTCTCGCAATATGGCGTGATAGTCTCTTCCCTGAGCATATTTAGCAATGGGAGAGGATGAATAGTAGTGGTGTTGGCGAGTAAAGAAGCAAATGCCAAGAGCCACCACCGTTTTGGCTCCTACAACAAGCTGGGTAGGGTCAAATCGTATTTCTGGGCGGCGGGCAATCCATTCCATAGAACCATGGTGTCCCTTGGATATCCAGCTATCAAAATAGGTACGATCAAGCCGCTCAGCCCGTGCGCAACCTGCCAGAGTAAAATTCGACTGGTATGCTAGTTTTTTTACTGTTTGGGCGCAGAGCATAGCTGATTTCATGAAAAAACTTCTACAGTGAGGCCAAGAGAGTGCACTTTACGGGCAATTAGTCGTAGCTCGAATTCTTCCAATGGAGTGACGAACTTTTCAGCAGGACTACGGGCTGATGTATAAATCTGTACTTTTTGAATCCGACACCCTTCATTTTGAAGGTGCTTAAGACGGGAAATATAGGCATCTATTTCCGAGGAATCGGGAGGGTGGCTTTTCAATCGCACAAACATTGATTGCAAGGTAATTGGACGTACGCGGCCAGTCTGGCGCAGATTGCTCAGGATAGTAGAAAAAGGTATCTGACTGCGATCGACTTGGCGAAAGTAGGCTTCGGTGCCAGCATCGAGTTTGGCCCAAATCTCGAATGGATAGTGGTCAAGAAAACCAATAGTTTCTTCTACTTCAGGTTGATGTAGGCAGGAGGCGTTAGTGATAAGAACAATGTGCACATCGTTTTTACAGCGCTCATTATATACTTCTGTCACTGCTCTAGCCGCTGCTGGAAAAAATGGCGAAGCAGTGGGTTCTCCGTCTCCACTAAAAGCAATATCGTTCAGTCTTCGCAAATTAGCAGGCGTTTGCGCCAGGTGCCCAGACTGAAAAAGATCTCCGCTCTCTACTTCATCGAGAATTTGTCGCAGCTCTTGAGCTAGTCGAGAAATATTGACTGTAACGCGGTTTGCAGCACTGGTCCCGGTATTTGTTGGAGCATCTATCGGAGCTATGGCGCCTGGAAGGCGGTCGACACTACAGTATACGCAGCTAAAAGGACATGCTTGATCTGGAGAAATATTAATGCCAATAGAAAGCCCGCGCGAGCGTCGGCTGATAACTGGGTAAACATAATCGTTATTACGCCAGCGACGAGCATGTTGGGCAAAAACCGGTAGCTTTGTTGACATAGAACTTACGTAGAAGGCGAGCTTACTCGCGAGTTAGGACATTTTTTAGATGGATTTCACAAACCTGGGCTCCTCCATCTAGAAAATAGTAAACACGAATTTCTTGTCCAGGTTTCAAGTCGCTAAGCAGGATGGCTTCGCTAGGATTTTCTCCCACAATGCGTGTTTCTGCGGTGGTTCGATAAGTTACTATTCCAGCAGGTGTTTTAACCTGAAGCTCTCCGCTTTCTTCCTTTGTCTGATGGACTTCCCCGACATCGCTTTTCATGGAGTCAGAAACTGGAGTGAACATGGGCTCAGGAAAGGGAGCGGAGGTGAGAAGAAAAAAGCAAATGCCCATGGTGGTTAGATTCATAGTCTATTGATTATAGCCCGCTCCTCTTACAGGGAAATACTTTTTTCTAGGCAGTTTACCAACCTGTATTAGAGCGTGTCCCCATATCCGGCGATGTCGGATATAGGGACATGCCCTAAGCCAGCCTTCGAAAATAGTTGAAGGCCAGAGCGTTTCTGGCGGGCAAAGCATTCCATTCCGCCATAGGATCAGGTGATTTTGCTAGATCAACAACCAAATGCCGTACGCATATCTGGGGATTGATAATTTTTCGTAAATCCAGGGGGTTAGCCGGACGCAAAACCCATAATCCTTCTTCATTATAGACTCTTATTTGGGTGTCTCGCCGATCCTGTAAAATCTGGTCCTGTAATTGGAGCGCTTCCAAATCTACTCGCGAAACTGCCAGTGCGGGCCGGCCATAAACTATTAGTGAGCAAGGAACCGGGCAGCTAGCGGTAATATCCTCTAATTGTTGGCGGTCTGCTTCTACCGACAGGGTTACTGCTTGTATTTGTTGCTGGTGAAGAACTTGCGCGGCTAAAGAATTGAGAACAGGAATACCTGGACCAGATTCCATGGTTACTTCTGCATTCCTGGCTAGCCACCAGCCGCCCCAACTATTGACTTCTACGGTTACTCGCTCCTTTTGACATGTAGAAAGCAACGAACACAGGTCCGGAATACTGGAATCAAAAAATACCGCTGGTAGGGCAACCACCAGTCGCGAGGCTGCAAATCGAGAAAGAAGCGACTGCAGCAGGTGAGGAGTAGTTGCTTCTAAAATAGCGGTGACGCTAGGGACCTGTTGAAGAAAGCGGCCGGCCTGGATCGCCTCGATGCGTATCCGATTAGGATAGCAGCCCAAGTGAAGGTGATTTTTTTCACAACGAGTGTTGGCTTGAAGCAATTGTCTTACTGAAGGTGGCAAATCTACGTGTGCTTCTTTACGATTCCGCGATGTTCGCCGGACAAATGCGGCTATACGTGTATGAATGGAGTTGGCAATGCGAGGAGCAAGTAAGTAGGAAGGTTGGTTGCATGTGGCTCGTAGTAAACCTGTTCCATCGATGGGCTCTTGCGTTATCCGGTGAAAAAGCTCCTCAATAGGAATTGCTTTATGGCGTCGTTTGATTTCTGATTTGGCAAGCGACCATTTTTCTTCATGGTTTTCCCAAGAAACCTGGCAACACAGCTTCTTTTCATTAACCTGGAGATCAAAACAGAAGCCTTTGTTGGCGATCGCCTCGCCATAGCCAACCGGTTTGGTCTCGGCTCCTGCTTCTCTTGTCGCCATTCTTCCGGTGGACAAGCCAGTGAGATTTCGGAAATCCCGATCAAGGAAGCCGCAAGAAAGCTGCCGACCGGTGTAATCGCCAAGAACACAAGCCATCTGTTTGCGGGAAGAGACATCATCGTTTGCATCATCAAGTGATTGGCGGTAGAGCTTCACTGCTTGAAAAACCCAGGGGGCAGTTTTCAGTCGCCCTTCGATTTTTAATGAGTGAACACCTGCGCGAGACAGATCGCCTAAACGATCCACCACGCAAAGATCGTGCATGGAAAAAGGCGTGCCCAGGGTTTTGCTTTGAGTTGACCAAGGAACTCGGCAAGTGCTAGTGCACGCTCCGCGGTTTCCGCTTCTGCCTCCAACCCAACTGGATAATAAGCAGCGTCCCGAAATAGAAAAACAGAGCGATCCCTGCGCAAACACCTCGGTTTCCAAGCCAACTGCGGAAGCGGCAGCAATTTCATCGAGTGCGAGTTCTCGCGCTAAAACGACCCGGGTGGCTCCCAAGAACTGGGCTGCGCGTACATCAGCAGAGGAAGTCATGCAAGTTTGGGTGCTGAAGTGCAACCTCAAATTTGGGTAGAGCTTAATTAATGAAAACAGTGCAGGATCTTTTACCAGGATTGCATGTACGCCCGCTTGGTGAGCACATTCCATAATCCGAGCGGCCAGACTGAGTTCTCTTTGCCCAAGATCAATATTGAGTGCAAGGTACACACGTGCTTTATATTTTTGCGCCAAAATCACTGCGGAATTGATTTCTTCACGACTAAAGTTACGTGCTTTTTGACGAGCGCTAAGCGCAGCAAAACCTAAGTAAACCGCATTTGCTCCCGCTTCCAAAGCCGCTTTTAAGGCTTCCCAATCACCAGCAGGTGCAAGTAACTCCATCTCATCGTCTCCAAAGTCTTTTAATGGCTGATAGCACAAAAGTTCCAAACCTTGCTGTACATTGTTAACCCACGTAGCATGCTGAGAAACTTAATTTTGAACAATCTCTTAACCTCATCCGTCTAACCCAATGACTGCGATCGAAAGTGATGAAAATTGTGGTGACTGGACTTTGGTATGCCAGTGTCGACAGGGTAGTGGTGCTGCGTTTCGAGTTTTAGTAGAGCGCTATCAAAAAAAGGCGTTTGGCCAAGCGTTGGCTATGTTGAAAGACCGGGAAGAAGCAATGGACGTTGCCCAAGAAGCTTTTGTTAAAGTATATAGGCGCCTGGAGCACTTTCAAGGTAGTGCAAGCTTTTCTACGTGGTTATACCGGATTGTCTTCAATTTATGCGTGGATCGTCTTCGGCGCAAAGAAACCACTTGGCTAGATGATTTGCGAGAGCAAACTCAAAAGGAATCGGCAATTAATTGTGGGCTTGTTTCATCGCCAACAATAGCTAATCCACTGCAGTCCACTCTCCAGGCTGAACTAGCAAAAAAAATTAACGAAGCTTTGGCGCAGGTGCCGGAAAAGCAGAGGGAGGTGCTGATTTTGAGAGAGTTAGAAGGACTAAGCTATGAAGAGATAGCCCGCGTTCTGCAAGTTCCCAAAGGCACAGTAATGAGCCGCTTGCATCATGCTCGGGTTAAGCTTCAAGAGCTGCTTTGTGAATACCGCGCTAATCCTTTTCCGACCAACCTGGGTAAAAAAATCAAGGATTAAGCTTATGAAGCAATCATGTGGCGAATTTCAGGTTTTGTTGTCTGCCTATATCGATGGAGAGTTGAATGTCAAGGAGCAGGCGCAGGTAGAATTGCATCTTGCCGGGTGTAACAAGTGTCGTACTCAAGTCGATGATTGGAAAAAAGTAGGAAATCTACTGGTTGATGCCTGGAATCGACAAATAGAGGAAAGCGAATTCTCCCAATTCGGTGCTCAGGTATTCCAACGCATTACTCCTAGAAGGTTGCCATGGTGGGAACGCTTGCAAATAAAGTGGTCAGAAACCTTGGCTTATCATCGAGCTGCGGTCTTATCATCTCTAGTTACCGCGGCCATAACCCTCATTATCTCGGTTCCCTTGGTGTATCACTGGTCGAAAGGTCAAGAAATTGCTGTTTCTGAGGTAGTTTTGCATCGGCTCACCCTAGAAGACCCAGCGGTAAAACCGGTGATTATGCAACTGGAAAATGGGAAAACCCTAATAATGCTTGTTCATCAGCCTGGTGCCAACAATGGTATGGACAACTCGCTGAAATTAAATACTACTCCGCCTTCTGGAGGGAACTTATGAGGTCAAAAATCGAGAGCAGACAACTATCATTAATCGCCTCATTGGCGTTTTTTACGGGAGTGTGGTTGTTGTTATTGTATCCGGGAAGAGCCATGGGCGATTCTTCGGTGCGCATTGACGTCTGGGTGGCATTGGTTTCTACAAAAGGTACAGAAGTGCATGACGATCTTCGCGGAATGCAAAAGGATTTTCAACGCTCTGGTCTGCGCTACTCGAGCTTTAAGCTTTGGCAAAAATCCAATTTGTCGCTTATTCCAGGGCAGACCGAAAATATGGCTCTCCCAAAGGGACAAGCGATCATTACCCTAATAAAAAAGGAAGAAAAATCTGTGCGTATCAAGGTAAAAGCCCCAGGAAGCAGCTCCGAATACACCATGGCGACAGGAGGCGAGGTCTATATTGACGCAGGGAACCAGGGGGAGGATAAGATTTTTTTAGTAGTCAGGGGATAGAAAGTAATTACAAAACCCTAAGGTTACCGCATGCACCAAACAGCAGTTTTTGGAAGTGCAAGCGAGGAATCAGTTGCTTTCTGAAAAACCGCCTGCGGCTTCTTCTTCTACTGCTTGCTCGGAATCAGCTTCCATAGATTTCAGAATTTCTTTTTGAATTCCGATAGCCTGGAGAGCTTCCTCCTTTTTGTCGAGGGGCACTAAAATTTCCCACCATGTGCGTTGAACAGCTTCGGTGAGCGCATCCATTGCCGATGATCGTCTCATTCGTGTAAGCACAGGAATGCCTTTTTGATCAAGTGCAGTGCTCAAAGCATCAGCCTCAAACAAATCATCTGCAGTTCCCGCAATAACGAAAGTAGTTGTGTCGTCATTATTTTGCGCTTGCCAGGTTCCAGGCCGTTTGGCCATTTCTTCTTCCTGTATGAGTTTTTCACCGCATTCAGCGCATTCAGCGGCGAAGTCTTGGTACTCTTCAAAGCAGATTGGGCATAGCTTCATGGAGACTCTTTCATAGCTGCCACCATCATGATGCCGTATGGAGAGAGCGAGCAGGTGAGTTTGTTCTAATGTTTATGTTAGCACGTGCATCATAAAGACCGAAAAAAATGCTAGAATCGCCACTATGTTTGACAGTTGCCAGGTGTAAAGCCTATAAGGCGATTAGATGGTTAAGCCTGCAAAGTATGTGGTGTCCATTTAAGAATGCTAAGCGAGGTAGGCCTCAACGATGGCTCGAACCAAATTTCTGGTCTTTGTTGCAATCTGTGTAGTGCTCGCAATTGCTGGACTTAATAATCAAGCGAGCCGAATTTCTTCTCTTGCCAGTGCCGAGTCTAATAAGCGCTTGGAAAGGGGAAAACAGCTCTTTGAATCAAGCGGCCGTATAGCAAAAGCTTTCCGTACGGCAGCGCTTTCGGTAGCCGCTGCCGAGCCGGTTTTTCATCAGACGGCGGTCAAGATGAAAGACTCGGCTCCCACCGATGAGGTGATTGGGGCGGCAAAAAAAGCGGCATTGGCAGAGCTGGACAAACAGCTTCCTGCAGTGCTTCTGATAGGCAACGATAATGGGATTGCAACTATCCCTATGGATGGTGGCGAGGTCAAAATAGAGCAAGCCGACACCTATGGCTTGGTTGCTGCCGGTCGCGCAGGGCTGGAAGGGGCTAATATTCGAGTAGAATCCAAGCTTTTTTGGGTAGTGTCTACTCCTATACGGATTATCGAGGCTAGTGGGGAAAAAACAGTGGGATGGCTGGGGGCCGCCTACGAGCTAGATCGAGAGTTCGTTGCTAGCCAATACAAAGACTTGGGAATGCACGTTTCTTTGGTTTCTGATTCTCGAACAGTGGTTTCTTCACTTCCTGCTTCGGATTGGAAGCTCGTTGAAAAGAAGCCAAGAGGTGGAGTTTCAATTGGAAAACTGCCCACCCTGGCATTTTTAAAACTTCCTATTTTTGCGGGTAAAGTAGCTCCCTCCCAGGCGCTGACCTTTGACCTGGGTGGAATAGACAACGCATCAGTTGTACTGGTAGATCAGTCTGCCAGTTTGGCGGTTCTCGCCTACTTTCAGCGGACTGCAATTCTTGGGCTTTTGGCTCTACTTGCGCTTTCTATTACTTTTGCGGTGCTTATCGGATCCGGTGAGACTCATGTTGAAGAAACCATTACTGGCAAATCTTCTTACAGAAATTCCTCGGTAGAGCCTACGGTTGCCAGCCGGCGTAAGGATGATGTACTTCCGGTAGCCCCTACCCCAGCTCCGGCTGCAATAAGTCCCGATGATTTTCCTTTTGGTAACGAACCATCGCGATCTACTAAAACACTGCAGCCGGTTTCCACCGCGGCACCTTGGTTGACTGGTAGTAATGAGGCTGGGGAAAACACTCAAGCGTCGCCGTCTTCCAGTTCGGAAGTGGAACACTCCGAAGAATTTGCATCTCAAGATGGAAGTGAATCAGAGACACTAAGCTCGCCAGAAGTCACTTCGAAAGAATTCGTGGCCTACCAGTCGAATACTAGTGGTTCAGAGCCAGAAGCTGGTGAGTCGCTTCCTTTTCACTCGCAAGATACTGTATCAAGCGCTCCAGCTCCTTCTGATTTGCCGGGGAGTGATACTGCTTCCGCTTCTTCTGATCTGCCGGGGAGTGATACTGCTTCCGCTTCTTCTGATTTACAATCATCAGGAGAATCGACGGTAGTGGCTACCATTCCCGAAGAGCTCTTGCGGGCTGCTGCGCGCAAGCCATCTAGTCAGGTGGCCGTGCCTTTACCTGCGCCGGTTCCCGAAACTGATCTCGCTGATGCTGAGGAACAGCATTATCGGCAAGTTTACGAAGATTTTCTCACTATGCGAGCGCAATGCAATGAACCACTCGAGGGACTTACCTACGAGAGATTTGTTTCCAAGTTACGGAAAAATCGCGATCAGCTAATCCAGAAGTATTCTTGCAAGACTGTCCGATTTCAGGTTTACAATAAAGAGGGCAAGGCTGCGTTAAAAGCAAGCCCGGTCAAGGAAAGTTGATTGTGACCCATTTATTACCCGATTTTGTCGCAGATCTGAAGTCGAGGAAGTCTCGACTTCGGTCTTGAGGGGTCTAGCTTTTAGCAGGACAATTCCTTGCGGTATTTCGTTATCACGGTAGATCTCGCGAGTGTTTCTATAGGGTGAAATTGAACCCTAATAGAAAACCTTTAGTTCCTCGACTAATCCAGGGAATCCACGGATTGTCCGGATTGTAATAACGAGCTAAATCAAATACAGCAGCGAAAAATACTGTAAAAGCTACCAAGCCTCGATGATAAGGAACGATTTTGTCCATTGCGCTTAAATCCCCTGCGCTAGGTTCGATGGTCAACCAATTCGCTAAGGAATAGCCAAAAGAAGTAATTAGATTAAAGGCGAGCATTCCCTTGCGAAAAGGTGCATTTTTAAAACGAAGATCAGGTTCGAATGACAGTAGCAGATCATTAGAAATATGCTGTAAGTGAATTCCTGCAGAAACAATAAAGTATAGTCCTTCAGGGCCAGGCCGAAAACGACTTCCGTCGTCACGTAAACACTGTCTTCGAACACAGTATGCTTTCGGCGAGATTGTGAAAAATGGCACCAACTTCATAAACTTCACCGGGCGGATTCTTGGGGTATTCCCCAAAACCAAATTTGCCAGAAGGTGCCCGCTTTCGTGGATAAGAAACGAGGTTGCTACTCCTCCCACGAACATGAGCGCATCGTTCCTATTGAAATCTAATGTTTGTGGACTAGCGACTGCCGAAGAGAAGAAGTTCCCAGTAATCACAAATGCCGCCAATACAATCGCACGTGCACTGCGACAGCTTCTCTTGGCTGAATGTGTTGTCAGCATAGCTTGCAGCTGTTCCTATGGCTTACTGGTGAATGTGCGGGTTAAAAAAACGGCCTTCATTCTTTCATGACCTAATTTAAATTTGAAGGAGTAAAAAATGAGAGCATCAGTAAAAGCGAATGATCCATCTCTTTATACCCCAAGACAAATTTTTGAGCAGCTTGATCGCTATTTGATAGGCCAGGAGAAAGCTAAGCGGATAGTCTCGGTTGCTGCCTATAATCATCTTAAACGTTGTCACGCCCGTCGATCGGGGTGGGGAAGGCGAGTAGAAAAGTCCAACATGTTGCTCATGGGGCCAACCGGTTGTGGAAAAACATACCTAGCAAGTAAACTGGCAGAAATATTAGATGTTCCTTTCAGTGTGGCGGACGTTACCGAGTACACTGAGGCTGGTTATTTTGGCCGGGACGTGGAATCCATTCTTGCTGATTTGTTTCTACAGGCCCGACAATCGATAGAAGAAACCGAAAACGGGATTGTCTTCATTGACGAAGTAGACAAAATCGCTCGTCGCGACCATTCTACTGTTGTCGGCTCAGGAAATCGCGATATCGGAGGCGAAGGAGTACAGCAGTCGTTGCTAAAAATCTTAGAAGGTAGTGAACTGAATGTTCCCACCAGTTCAAATGCGTCATGGGGTAAACACGAATTGGTAACGATTAATACTCGGGATATACTCTTCATTTGTGCAGGTACGTTTTCCGATCTCTACTCGTATAAGCGTGTTCCTAAAGTTGGTTTTAACAATAGTAAAATAAAATCGCCTTCCGCAAAAACGACTAGAAATGCTGACCTAGTACAATATGGAATGCTTTCCGAATTTTTGGGACGAATACCGGTGGTTGTCGAAATGGAAGAGCTCAATGAACAAGCATTATGCGAAATACTAACCAGAGCGCCAGATTCTCTTTTGCGGCAGTACCAGGAATTGCTTCAGTTTGAAAACATTACTCTTTCTTGGAGTGACGTGGCTTTGCAAGAGGTGGCTCACTATGCCTATCAGCAACACCTGGGAACTCGGGGACTTCGCGTGGCGTTTGAGGAGTTAATGGGAGAAATATTATTTTATGCGCCTGAGCATCGGGGAGGTTCAATCTACATTGACGAACAAACGGTGCGTCTGCATCTCGCTTCGTTGCTCACCGGGATAGATAGATAATTTCGAAAACGCAGTTTTCGCGTTCCTATTTAATGCGAAAGTCATCCTTTTGGCGGATTGATTCCCAGCCCGTTTCTGATTGCCTAAGCTTTTCCTTATACTTATCATTCGCGGGTTCGTACATTAAAGCGGTTTTAAAGTGCCTTATGGCTGATTGCCATCGCTTGGCTTCAAGATCTTTGACTCCGTTTTTGTAACAATCTCGGCCTTTAGGAGTGGTGCCAACCTGCTCCTCCAGTAATTTCTTATTTTCTGCTTTCTTTTCTACTTCACTAATCTCAGTATACCTTAATTTTTTTTCGCGATCAGGTCCTTGGATATCTGCAAGATACTTGGCACGTTTTTGATCGTTACGCAGGACTACGTAGGCTTCGTTTATTCTTTTATACACCGCGTTAATTTGGTTTTTTAGCTCCAAGTCCGGTAATTGATGAAAACGATCGGGATGATACAAACGTGATTCGCGATAGTAGGCCTCTTTAATATCTTTTGGATTAGCAGAAATTGGCAACTGTAGAAGTTGAAAGTAATCTATCTGGCTCAGACTGTGAGACAAGATTTCTATTGTAGCCAGTAATTCAGCCGAACAGGCAAATACCTTGGATGGAGGTGAATCACTGGTTGCCGGTTCTTGAGAAGGCTTAGTTATTTGCTTTGCCATAGCGCTACTTGCTTAGGGGTCTCATTAGTTTTAATTTTTTATTGGCGATCATGCTGTCTTGAATGTCTTTTTCCGAAAGTCCGGATGACAAGGAGATTGTGGTTGAGGTTCGTTGCTTGCTTTCCGAGTCCATTGCAGAAACATGAACAATTCCATTGGTGTCAATTTCAAACGTAACTTCAATTTTTATTTCGCCTCGCAGACCAATCCGAAAGCCTGAAAAGTCGAATTGACCAAGTAATTCACATTCGTCGGAACGATTTGACTCCCCTTGGTATACGCGAATTCGGACGAGGTCTTGTCCGTCACGACTAGTAGTGAATGTTTTTGATTGCTCAATTGGTATGGGAGTGTTTCGGTCGATAATTTTTTCGGTAAATCCTCCAACAACTCCCATCCTTAGCGTAAGCGGAGTAACATCCAGTAGTCGATGGCCAGCATCTTTTGAGGTCAACAAAGCATTTGCTTGTATAGCGGCTCCTAATGCAACCACCTCGTCGGGGTCAACGCCAACCATGGGTTCTTTTTGAAAGTAATGCCGTACAGAGTTACGGATAATTGGCAGCCGAGTAGGGCCACCAACCAGAATTACTGCGTCGATATCACTTGCCGTAAGTCGAGCGTTTTGCAGCGCCTCATCGCAAACTTTGAAAGTGCGCTGCACTAGGTCCATGACCATTTTGTTGAAATGCTCTTCGGTCAAGTGAGCAGATAAATCAAGCACCTTTCCATTGGCGTCTTGGCAAATATTGTCGCATTGAATATGCGCTTCTCTTCGAAATCCAACGTCGATTTTTGCGCGTTCTCCTGCATCACGTAGAGTTTGAATGCATAGTCGATCTTGAGTTAAGTCCAGTCCCGTTTTGCTTAAAAATAGTTGGACAAGCCATTGAATAATACGGTCGTCAAAATCGTCTCCGCCTAAATAAGTGTCCCCCGCCGTGGCCAAAACCTCGAATACGTCGTTGCCAATTTCGAGTATAGAAACATCAAAGGTGCCACCTCCTAAGTCGTAGATAGCCACTCGTTGGTAAAGGTTTTTGCCGCATCCGAAAGCTAGCGCCGCTGCTGTGGGTTCATTGAGAATGCGCAGAACTTCCAAACCTGCAATTCTGCCGGCGTCTTTGGTGGCTTGTCTTTGATTGTCGTTAAAATAAGCAGGGACAGTAATCACCGCTCGGGTCACTTCTCGACCTAAATGATTTTCGGCAATGCTTTTGAGTTCCTTCAATACCAAGGCGCTGATTTCAGAGAGAGAGTATGTTTGGCCGCGAGCTTGGATGCGAACTGAATTATTAGGACCTTCCACTATGCTATAGGGAACAATGTTTTGGGCTTTTTTTACTTCGTCAGAAAAGAAAAATCGACCAATCAGCCTCTTAGCAGAATATATTGTGTGTTCTGCATTGGAGATGATATTGCGCTTGGCAGAATTGCCTACCACGACTGTTCCGTCTTGCAAAAAACTTACTACCGAAGCATGAGTTCTTTCGCCCCATTCGTTTGCTACCACGGTAGGTTTGCCATCGTGCATGTAGGCAACGCAACTGTAACTAGTGCCCAAATCGATGCCTATTGCTACATCATCAGACATTATAAAGGCCCTCACCCCGGCCATATGTACGCCGAAAGTAATTGCTGGCGCATGCAACCGCTAGGTTAAAAGAACAAAAAAATCTTAATAGTTTCATCTTTAGACTGTCAAACCTAGGAGTAGAACTTTGCCGCCCTAAAGCAGAAAACTGGGGTTTTGCAACCGCCTACAGACTGGCTACAGGTGATGGAAATAACTCATCTCCAAAACAAGAATGGTGAGGTTAGATAATGCATGAAAAATAGTGCTGGGAAGGATGGTTCCTGATTTTTCGCGCATCCATCCAAAAATTAAAGAAGGAAAAAAAACTGCCAACCGCCAAAAGTAGGGTTCGGTCAAGTGTCCTAAGGCGAACAGAATTTGGGTGACCCAAAAAGCCTTACCAAGGCGTGCTCCCCACAAGACTCGACCCTGAGGCCACACTTCACGTAACCTTGTTTGGATGAATCCTCGATAGAACAGTTCTTCTGGTAATGCTACCACCAAGAATTGATCAAGTATATATTTCCAAAAGTTTGGTGGAAATCGCAAAGAAAGGGCGAACGAAGAAGAATGATAAGGAATCAAACTAGCAGTAACATCTTGCGGAAGATTAGAGATGGTTCTGACAACCCAGGAAAAACCTAGGGCGAAAAGAGACAGCACTGTAACCGAGCCTGCGAGCCCCAGTAGCGCCCCTTTTTTCCAATTCTTTAGTGTTGCTCCGTAATCACTGAAATCTTCGTTGCGTCTCCAAATTACTATTCCCGGCAAGTACAAAAATGATACTGCTGCCGCAGCTTTAGAGGCTCCAGAAAATGGTTCGACCACCAGAGCAAGATAAATGGAGGCAAAAGAAGTTGCCCACAAAATTAAAACTTCTTTCATGGCACCTTTACCAGATGTATGCATGAGGCAAACATAACAGAATATCGGTTTTTTTTTGTAGATGATGGATAGAGGGTAGGTTGGTTCGAATAATAGTAGCTATTTTCCAAATTAGCTGGCCAATGGGGTCAGGGCGAGAGCCCCAGGTAGAGCGACAACTGTTTTCGCCCAAAGTGGATAATTGGGTTTTGCCCGTAGTGACAGGGAAAAAAATGAGTATTTTTGGTTGTTCCTGTGAAAAAACTTTCACTTATTGGACAGTTATGAGGTTGCCGTGAAAGAAACATCCTTTGATGATTCACTGTCTTTGCATGCAAGGCATATTGTCGAAGAGGAGGAGTCACTTCTTGCCTGCGTACAGGGTGTATTGGAAGCCAAGAAAACTAATTGGTCGCATCGCGAGCAAGAGCTGATTGGGCGCCTTGAAGAGTTACGCGAGTTGGCATCCAAGGCTTTTGCATATGATTTGCCAGCACTATTTCAGGAAATGAATCTTGTCCGTTCGCTACTAGAACATCCTCAGCAAGACAATTATGCCAATCCTTGCTCTCCCTATTTTGCCCACCTGAGACTGACCGAGGAAGATGTGGAGCGCGATTTTTGTCTGGGGAGATCTAGCTTTGTAGATACTGGAAAAGGGGTTCGTATTGTAGATTGGCGCTATGCTCCAATCGCACGCATATTCTATCGCCACCGAGAAGGCGATGCGTTTGAAGAGCAACTACCCGGACGTTTTGCCGAAGGAGTAGTCACTTGTCGCCGGGTGTTGGTTATCCATAACCGAGTACTCAGAAAAATACTGACTTCAGAGTTTATTCTAAGCAAAAATGATGAGGAAAGATGGGTTTTGGGGCAGGCTTCATCGTTCGGATTGGGTGGAGGAGCAAAAACAGCGGTCCGAGCCGGAACTCTTGGTGTTGGTCGAGGGCATACTAATCGTGATAGCCAGGCTGACGTCTCGGCTTTATTGGATGCGCAACAGTTCGAGGCTTTGAGCACCCCAGGAGATAGGCCCCTGCTAGTATTAGGTAGTGCGGGAAGCGGAAAAACTACCGTGGCGCTCCATCGACTAGCCTCTTTGGCTTATGAAAATCGAGAACGATATCCCAGTTCCAGAATTCAAGTGGTAGTTCCTGAGCAGGGTTTAGCCAGGCTTTCTCAGCGCCTTTTACAGCCTTTAGGAATTGGCAACGTGTCAGTGAAGACATTAGAAGGGTGGTTTCGCGAGCGCGTACAATCAGTATTTAAGGTAAATGTAAAAGTATGCAGTTCCACTCCAGCATTGGTTTCCAACTTAAAACGACATCCGGCGCTGTACGACAATATTTTGGCTTGTAGCAACCAGATAAAAAAGAATGTTCCAACTCGCTTCCTGCAAATTCGAAGAGAAATTGCTGAATGGATGACCGATCGTAAGTTTTTAAATGAAATTGTTGATAAGGCCGGAGGTTCCCTATCAAGAAATGCGGTAGAGGAGACGGTGCGTCATACCATGTTGCAGTTAGCGCAGACTGACGAACGGCAATACCAGGGATACGATCCCCAGTCATTGAAAACAATTGATGGTAGGGCAATGTCTGAAGGAACCCCTCAGGAATATGCTGGAACAGTGGATAGTGAAGATTTGCCCCTGTTTTTGTTTTTGAAATCATTGCGAGACGGGGAAGTAGGCCGGGGGCTTGCGCATCTGGTTGTAGACGAAGCGGAGGATGTTTCTCTTTTTGAACTCGACATATTGGGAAAAGTATTAGGAAAAGACCGCAGCGCTACTTTATCGGGCGACGATGCGCAACAAACCTATTCCAGTTTTTGCGGATGGCAATCCTCATTAAAAGCGATGAATGCATCGGAAGCGGCAGTTTGTCGATTACAAACTACCTATAGATGTCCCAAGCCTATTGCCCGATTGGCACAAGAAGTATTGGGGCCCCTTGCACCGCAAATACCAGCAGTTTCGGGAAGGGAAGGAGTGCCAATTGGGAAATTTCGTTTTTCCGAGGAAGCACACGCCACCTTGTTTTTGGTGGATTCGATAAGGGATTTAGTGGAACGTGAACCACAAGCATCGGTAGCGGTTATTGCCAGAAGTATCGAGACTGCAAAGGGGTTTCATAAGCTCACCGAAGATATTCAGGAAGTCCGATTGGTAATGAACGGCGAGTTTTCTTTCCAGCCGGGAGTAGATGTAACTGATGTGGCAAGCGTTAAAGGATTAGAGTTTGATTATGTAATTGTGCCTGACGCATCTTGCAAAGCGTATCCAGAAGATGATGATTCGCGACGAGCAATGCACGTGGTTGTGACTCGCGCATCTCATCAATTATGGTTGATTTCGGTTGGAACTCCTTCTCCTCTACTAGGTACGTTTTCATCCTTTTCAGGCGTAGAAGATAACTTGGGAAGGATTAATGAATGATTACGCAAGAGCGAGCTGCGCGTTTACGCCAAGTTCTGGAAAAGTTGAGCGATCCATTAAAGATGGCGCAAAGGGTGGTTTTCGATCCGGTTAAATTTCCGCATAGATTTACCAATCAAGAAGATATTGAGGTGGCGGCACTGGTTGCTTCCAGTTTAGCCTATGGCCGCGCAGATATGTTTTTATCGGTATTAGAGAGCATTTTTGAAAAAATGGGAAAGCATCCCGCAAGGTTTGCGGTCGAACTTGACCCTAAAAATTCTCTAGAATGGGAAAAAATACGTTATCGATTCAACACCGGAATTGATATTGCAGCGCTAGTTTATTCAGCGGGTCGGATTCTGGAACAATATGGCGTTCTAGGCAGGGCGTTTGAGCAATGGCACCAACAAACCGGCGGAGTAAGGGCTGCTTTGGCTATGCTAGTTAATACCCTGCGAATCAATGCTATGCCCGTATTGAAAATGCTTTCCAAAACTACTCAAGGGGGATTTGAACACCTCCTGCCCAATCCAATTAAAGGCGGAGCGTGCAAGCGATTGTTACTTTTTCTGCGATGGATGGTTAGGGGAGGTAAAAACGACCCCGTTGATTTTGGTATTTGGCGGGCAATCTCTCCGTCTGAATTAGTGATTCCATTAGATACACATGTTTCTAGAATTTCCTGGTCTTTAGGATTAACCAAGAGAAAAGATGTTCGTTGGGAAACGGCAGTACAGATTACAGAATCCTTGCGTTTGTTGGACCCGGAAGACCCAGTAAGGTTTGATTTTGCGCTATGTCATCATGGAATGAGTGGTGCTTGTCCAAGTAAACGCAATCCAAACATTTGTGTCCGATGTTCCCTTTCAGCGGAGTGTGTTTTGTTTTGATAAAGTCAATATGTGTGCCCAACAGTCGATTTTGTGTTTGCAAATTTAATAAAATAAGATTACAAACCCATCGTTTCGAACAAACTCATTCCTTTAATCAGGAGAAAAACAATGGCTAATGTAGATTTGAATGATGCAATTTCTAGCCTGGTCGCCAGTGAGGTAGAGCGGGTGCTTCAGCCGTATCGGGGGGTGCTTGAACGAATGGCTGAATTCGCGGGTGTTTCCACAGTGGTAAAGAGAGGTCCGGGACGTCCGCCGGCTTCGGCGGCAGCAGCAACAACAACAGTAGCGCGTCGTTCGCGTCGGCCGGTTAGAGAAATGGGGGGAGACGTATCTGATTTCCGCGAAGGACAATCGGTTCAGTATAAACAGGGTCGGGGTATTTTTGACGCTACAGTGCTTAGTGTCAATGTGGAAAGCGGAATGCTCATGCTGCAACGATCCAAGGATGGTAAAAAAGTTGAACGCCCTGCTTCTAAAGTATATGGCGTCTAGTGAGAGATTGCGAGGACAAATACTTCTCGCTTAGGGGTGGGTTGAAACAAGTTGATGGCGCAATCATTCTCCATAGTAAGTACATTATGGAGAGGGTATCGGTAAAAGAAGTGCCGAGATGCGCCATTTGGCCTTCCAATCCAAAAACTGCTGAAGATGCTTGATTTTGAGGCGTTGATTGTTCTTGAATAAACGCTCGGTGTCAGGATAGTTGACCGCGGCATGCGAAATCGCCGATGATACGACACTAAAGAAGTCTGACATTCGCAAGGGTTAAGCATGCGTCATTGGTATGTTAATTTTATTTTTGTGGTCGCTGTGGTTTTTTCGGGATGGCCTCTTCGTGCAGAGAAGAAAAACGAAGCCATCTCTAATAAGAACCTGGTGCATATATCAGGCAACGAGTTGGGTGGAGATTTCACTAGAAAGCTGAGCGAATACTCATCGGGCGATTTGACAAAGAAAGAAATCAATAAAGTGCCCGAGCAGAATCTCGCGGGAGATATCGCTCGAAAAAAAATCTCCAGGAATGATGATAAGCCTGCTCTAGAATATGATCAATTCCGACTAGGTGTAGAGCTGCAAGTAGCTTCAAAAAGACGCGAGCAAATTGAAACTCTAAAGAAGATTATTCGACTGAATCCGGGGGCCGGATCAGCAGGTGCTCAGGAAGCTCCTGAACTTGCCTTTCGCCTTGCCGAGCTTTACTGGGAAGAATCTAAACAGCTTTTCTTTGATTCTAACCGTAAGGACGATGACATAATTAGGGCGAAAAACAACCAAGACTTGAAGAAACTGAAAGTATTTGAAAAAGAAAAACAAGAAGCTGTACGAAAAAGTGAATATTATCAATCGCTTGCAATCGATCAGTATCGTACGATTATTCAGAAATATCCAAAATTTAAGCGAATGGATGAGGTGTTGTTTTTTCTTGGTCATAATATGTGGGAATCGGGCAAGCAAAGGGAGGCTTCTGCTGCCTACAATAAATTGATTAAGGATCACCCTGCGTCTAAATACTTACCCGATGCCTGGTTGGCAATCGGGCAATATTATTTTTCTAACTCCAAGGCGACGCGTGATTGGCTGGCTGAAGCATTAAAAGCTTTTAAGAAGGCAGCGAGCTATACTGAAAGTAAGGTTTATGGTTATGCCTTGTATATGCAAGGTTGGTGTTATTTTAATATGAACGATTTTTCTTCCGCATTAGAGATGTTCAAAGCGGTTATCTACTTTGGTGAACTGCAGGGTAAAGTAGACTCACGCTCTACTGCTCTTACACGCGAGGCCCGGAAAGATTATGTGGTAGCATACAGCAGGTACGGCGATGTAATGTTGGCTAAGGCAGATTTTCAAAAAATCGGCGGAGATAAATATTGGTGGGGCATGTATAAAGGCTTGGCCAATCTTTATTATGAAGACGGCAAAGACAAAGAAGCCACCATAATTTATAATCAAATGATACGCGAGCGACCATTGTCGCCGGAAGCTGCTTTTTTTCAAGGACGAATTGTCGACTGCATGATCAGGGTGGGGAACAAAAAAGTAATCGTTGCTCAGGTTAGGCAATTAGTTAGAATTATTCATGAAGTAAAAAAAGCAGGAATAGCAAAAACCGATCAAAAAGCCTTTGCGGAAGCGCAAGATTTGGCAGAAAGAATTATGTCAAATCTGGCGGTAAATTGGCATAATGAGGCAAAGAAAACTAGAGATGATTCCGTTTTCTTGCTCGCTTCTGACATTTATGAAGACTATTTGAGCATTTTTAGCGATAGTCCAAAAGCTTACGATCTTCGTTTTTTCTACGCTGAATTACTTAATGATAATCTCCAAAAATATGATCGCGCTGCCGAAGAGTATTCCAAGGTTTTGCTGGAAGACATTCGAAAAATCGATCCTCCGGCGGGCAAAAATGGTAAAAAATCTAAGTCGCAAAAGGCTGGTCGCTGGATGGTGAATGCAGCATACAATGCTATCCTGGCGTATGATGAAGTGGTGAAAAAAATCGAAAAAGACGAAAAATTATCTAAAACCGACTGCAAAACCAAGATAGCAATTCCCTCAAGTCAAACTAATTTAATTGTTGCCGGTGAACGGTACATGAAATATTTGCCCAAAGGGGAAAATATAGTCCAGGTTACCTATAAGGTAGCTAGCACCTACTATCGATACAGCGATTTCGATAAAGCTATTCCATTATTTGTGGAAATTGCAATGGAACATCCGAGATCTGAGCTTGCTGAGTATTCTGCAAATCTGGTCCTAGATTCATACAATTGCATGAATAATTGGAAAAAGATGAATGAATGGGCGAGAAAGTTTTTTGCTCAGCCTAAACTCGCTAAAGGTAGGTTTAGAGAGGAACTTGGAAAAGTTTTGGAGCAAACTGCTTTTAAATTAGTAAACATTGCCGAAGAAAAAAAAGAGTACGTACAGGCAGCGGAAGAGTATCTTGCCTTCGTTCGAGAGTTTCCCAGAAGTGAACTCGCCGATCTGGCTTTGTTTAATGCATCAGTTGATTTTTTTAAAGGTAAACAGGTCGAACGTTCAATAGAAGTACGAAGGCAAATAGTGCAAAAATACCCACGTTCTCGCTACTTGCCCAACTGTGTTTACGCCAACGGAGAGGCTTATGAAGCCATTGGAGACTATGAGTTGGCAGCACAAAGTTACGAAGCCTACGCCTCGGGGTGGGCGCGGGAATCCTTGAAGCGAAATACTAGGTCTTCGAAGCGGGCTAAATATGTTAGGGCTAAGTCTCTTAAAAAAACCGAAAAGCAATATGAAGAAGCCAAGGCGCAAATCGCTCTCCATAATGCCGGTTTGTTTAGAGAGGCATTAGGGCATTACAATTATGCCTTGCGGGACCGTCGGAAGTATTTGGAGTATTGGCCAAAAGGAGAAGACACCGAAACTGTATATCTTTCGATGACAGATCTTTATCAGAAAATGAAAAAAGGCAATTTGGCAATAGCTCACCTTAAAAAATTCCAGAATAAATATAGTAATGTTCCTAGCAAAGTGCTTCTGGCAGAGTATCGCATGGCGAAGCTGTATGAAAAACAAAAACGTTTTCATCGAGCTAAGACAGCTTACAAGCGAATTGAATACTACTATCGGAAAAAATTAGGGTATTCGCAGCGCGCAAGATTAAACGAGGCTGCCGTTGAGGGGGTAGCCCAAGCAATTTATATTTCTGTTGAGTCTGATTTTAAATCATACGTTAAATTGTCTTTTCCAAAAGACCAAAAAAAGCTGGACAAGGCATTTAAAGATAAGCAGAGAAAACTAGTTGAACTTCAAAATCGTTACAAAGGGGTAGTCAAACTGAAGGCAGCTCAGCCGGCTATTTGCTCGTTGTACAAGATCGGGTTACTCTATCACTATCTTGCTGATAGTTTAATGAACGCTCCCATTCCTCAGATGCCTTTTCCAAAACAACTACGGCAAATTGAACACTTGTGGAACGTTTCATGGCGCCGTTGGCCCAAAGCATATCGTGATGCCATATCTTTAGATGATCTCAATAAACTAAAGACGCAAATGGCAGATGCCAAAATTCAGTACGAACAGGGCTATAGAGACCAGTTAGTTGGTTGGGCGGCTCCTGTGGAAGAAAAAGCTGCTGATGCATTTATTACTACGGTGCAAAAATCCCGAGAGTTAGCCATTTTTAATGAGTGCTCTGATGAGGCTTATCGACTTCTTTCAGAAAAATATAGACCTTTAGAATACCCCAAAATGGTCAATAAGCTGGTCGATCTTAAACTTAAACCTGAGTGGAAACTTGGTGTTCGGAACTCATTGCTTTCTCAGGTGCAACCGATGCCAACTTTGCCGGAGAAATCAAAGTTAGAGAACAAAATTTTGCCCACTCAGAAGGTTCTGCCTGAAGTTGAGTCCAAGAAAAACGGGAAAAACACAAAGCCAGCGGTCGATGGCTCAAAACTGGTACCCAACAAGGGAACCCAAGAATCGGATCTTCTAACTGAGCCTGAGGACCCAGACCTATTATAATGCGCCTAAGCGCCAGGTAAGTTCGATGAAATGGATTTTAAAACAAGGTGTATCGCTACTACTTGCAGGCATGACGCTTTGGGCATGCGCTAGTTTTCAAGGGTCTGGTTCTTCTCGTGATTCTGGGATTTCAGATAGTCAAAAGGGATCTCGAATGGTGAGTGGCTTGAGTCGTCGTTCGGAAGCGCTGTTTAAAGATGCGGTAAGTCATTGGGAAGAGCAAAAAAAAATTAATGTCATTGATTGGGAGGAATTAGAAAAGCGTTTTCTTGCCGTGGTTGAGGAAGAAGAAAAGTTTTCCGAAGCTTATTTTAATTTGGGATGGATTTATGAGAATCAACAGCGATGGGGCGACGCGAAGGCTTCCTATGCGAAGGCGTTGGCAATAAAACCATCATTGAAACAAGCTACAGAGAATCTTGCTGCCCTTTATGAAAGAGAGGGTAAGCTTGCAGATGCGCTGGCGCTTTATCAAAATGCCATCCAGTTTTTCCCAGATGATAGCTCCCTGCGTGGGTATATGGCGGAGATCTACCGGCGGACTGGCGATTTTAATCGCGCTTTGTACTTTGCTCGGGAAGCGTTAATACGCGCTCCTCAGAGTCTTGTGGCGTACAAGGTGTTGATGAGGGTGTATTTTGAACGAAATAATCTCCCAATGTCTAGACTGGTGGCATTACGAGGTTCCAAGATATCGCCAGATCCAGAATTTTTCTTGGTGCTGGGCCAGATTGCATTGAAAGAAGGTCACGAAGAGATAGCAGTGATCCAGTTTGTTAGGGCCATTAAGGAGAATAATGACTTTCTTCCTGCGAGAGTGGAGCTTGCCAGAGTTCAAGCTGGCCATAATGCCTGGGTAAATGTGGTAGAGCAATATCGAAAGATTGTCGAAATTGAGCCTAAAAATGTGGGGGCGAGAATTAATCTTGGGCTTGCCTACCGGGGGTTGGGACAAGTTGACAAGGCTATGTCGGAATTTGATGCGCTTGTCAAAACCTATCCAGAGATTCCGGAACCAAAGTATTACCTTGCTACCATTCTTCACAAAGACAAAAATGTTCCGGAAAGAGCGCTGGAGTACTATCAGAAGTTTATTTCTCAATCAAAAAATGCTGTAGCTGCTGATCATCCAGTGTATGAAAATATGAAGCAATGTGAAATGATGCTCAGGCAGTTAGCAGAATTGAAATCTATGGAGCAGCAGGTCGAAAAGAAAAAGAACCAGCAAGGCAATGATGGTGTTAATGCCCGTGCTAAAACTGAACTGCCCTCAAAAGAGGCCTCGGGGTCCCCAAAAGAGTCCGACAAAAAGTTAGATACAAAATCCTCAGATACAAAACCCAACGGCAGTAAAAAAAGTCCAGTAGACGGCCAAAACTTACCCAATTCGTCTCGTTACGACCAAATCGACGAGCCAGCAGATCCTTTGCAATAAGGAGTATGGTGTCTAATCTCCGCAAGTTATTGTGTGATACGGTAGAGGTCTAGCATAAGGGAGTTGTGAAATGTTGCGCATTCTATCGATGGCACTTCTACTGCTGATCCCAGTTGTAGGGTATAGTGGGCAGCCTAGTGGAAAAACTAAGGAATCAGCGCCTAGAGTCATTGATTTTGAAGATGACACCATTCAAGGAGATTTGACGCAACCAGATGGGGAATATGTCGAAGCGCGAAAGAAAGTTGAGCATACCAACCTCATCCGTATTCGCGAGGAGTTCAAGGACAAGGTTTTGCAATCGGTAAGCGATTTATAAAGTTCGTTGGTAAATAGAATAGGAAGTGGTGGCGCCATTGAAGGACAGGGCGCTACTGAGTTTGGTTGGATTGTCCTCAGGAGGCTTCATGGCCGTCCCATTGCGGCTGAAGGTCTACAAAGGCGAGGAGCTAATTGCTACCCGCGATTTTGAGCGTGATATGATCAAAATCGGCCGCCTTTCGACCGCCCATTTATGTCTAGACGACGAAAGAGCGTCGCGTATTCATGCCGTTCTTAGCGCGGAAGAAGATGGAAAGCTTTCCATTGTGGACATGGGGAGTATGGAGGGCACCTATATCAACGGGAAGCGAATAAACAAGGGAACAGTCCAATTTGGAGATGAAATACGTATTGGTGGCACACGGATTTTGGTGGGGCCCATAGCTGCGGCACACGCCGAACCACTGGTTTCTCAAACCAGTTCGATGACATCCGGGAATTCTCCGGTTGAGCTGAAAAGCTATGCTGGTTCGGATGCAGCTATTCCAGTTTTACATTCTCAGCTTGAGGAACAGCCTGTTGATTCCATGGGGGCAAATTCTTTAGGAGAGAGAGTTGATGGAGCTTTTTCCTATTCTGGTCCTGCAATAATTGAGGATGTGACAAAAGCAGAAGGTTTGCAGCGCGTTCAGCTCTCTCCTGAAACAATGGTGGACGAGATCGAGGACATTGGACATAGTCGCATTCTTCGTTTTCGCGAAAAACCCTTCGATTCCTATGTGGTTCGAAAGCCTTCACCGCGTTTTGTGGCGGAATCGAAAGGGATTGGGCTGCAGATACGCTATATATGGGGGGATCAGATTCTTGGCTTATCGCAATATGAAAGTCCCCAACCAGTCTACGTTGGAGCTACCAGCCGCTGCGATTTTAATCTCGATCCTGAATTAATAGGCAAGGTCGAGCATCAAATTGTTGCTCCATCAAATGGAGTATTCTCTATTCAGCTTGGGCCCCAGATGAGTGGCGAGATAGACCGTCAGGGGAAGTCCAGAAAGATGGCTTACCAGACTGATTTGAGTCCCAATGATTTTGCGTGGGTTAATTTGGGAGGCGGCATTAGAGCGGAATTCGCATTTACAGTTCCGCCCAAGCGAGTTGCAGTGCCCATTGCAGAATCAATTGACTATATGTTTTTGAATTTGTTTTTGCTTCTGGCCTTTATCGGAGGAGTATTTCTGGTAAGTGCAATTACTCGAAGCGAGGCAGATATCATCGCCGATGATCTGACTTCCAATAGATTGGCCTTTGCCAAGGTACTGATCAAGGAGGTTGAGAAAGTTCGCCGAAATGCTTTAGTGGACAACCTGTCCGCGGTTAAGAGTGTCCAAGCTGGCGAGGCAGCTACTAAACACAAGGGCGGAGAGGGGCAGATGGGTAAAAAAAACGCTCCTGTGAGTAAAAGCAATCGTAGCGCTCCTAAAGCTATCAACATCGATGCGAAAGATTTGGTAAGCAATAGCGGGCTGCTTCGTATTCTGGGCAGGGGACCAGGCGGCGGCATTTCTACTATCTTTACTCCTGGCGGTTTAGGCGGTGATATTAAAGGAGCCGTTGGTAACATGTTTGGTTCTCGCGTAGGCGAATCAGGCGGAATCGGGGGGATGGGATTGCGGGGAAGTGGTTTTGGAGGAGGAGGCGTAGGAAATACTATTGGAATAAGCGGTATAAGTACTAAAGGAAGAGGGGGAGGGAATTCACTTTACGGGTCGGGCGTGGGAACTCTCGGTGGCAAGAAGCGGGCCGAGGTTGGTATCGAAAGCGATGATGCAATGATTACCGGGTCGCTGGACAAAGAAGCAATTCGTAGAGTGATTCGTCGTAACATCGCTCAGATCAAGTACTGCTATGAAAGCCAACTGCAGACCAAGCCGGAATTATCAGGCAAAGTGGCGGTTCGTTTCTTGATTTTGCCTAGTGGTGATGTTCAAACCGCGAGCGTTGCGCCAGGGTCTACCCTGACCGATGCAAGGGTTTGCGAGTGTATTGTTTCACGCGTAAGAAGTTGGAAATTTCCTAGCCCAAAGGGTGGAGGTTCGGTGATGGTCACTTATCCATTCGTTCTTAAGCAGGCGGGAGAATAATCCGCTAGTTCTTTTTTCACCAATTGGGCGTCAATATGCGAACTCTATTAGTTTTGGTTTCAATGCTTCCCTCGGTATTATGGGCGCAGACTAATGTGCCGGGATCTACTGCTAATGGTGACCGGCCGAGAATGCAATATAGTGAGGTTGAGCAAGGAATTTACACTAGCATAGAGTTTGGTGGTTTATTTCTGTTTTCTCCTAAAGCTAAATCTGGTTCGGGATTTTCTCCGGGAAGAAGCATGGGTCTTTCGGTGGGAACCGACATCAGTGAGTTTATTTCGGTAGGAGCGCTTTTAATAAGTGCTCAAACTGATACTCCTAGTGATTTCGTGAGTTCTGGAAAACATAGCACGAAGGGTGATTTTTCTAGTTTTTTGATGGGCGGCATTGTCAAAGCCAACCTATTCAAACAGGCGGATTCTAATGGCATTAAACGTTTTTTCATTACTGCTCGCCTCGGAGGAGGGTATGCTCTACTAAGTCCTAAGGGGTTTTATCCGGCTAATGATGCGGTTGTTCTGGCCGGCATGGGAATTGAATATTATACCCACTTGAGACATTTTTCTATAGGAATCCAAACCGATTATGTAAGAGGTTTTTCCTACTTGGGATCGGGTATTATGATCAGCCCCTTGCTGCGCTACACCTTCTAATTGCGTAATTTTGGGTCACTATAGTTTTTTCTCTTGTTGGAAGTGTTTAGTTTGGCCCTAGAAGTATTCCTCCCAGACTGATGGGATTGGCCGTGCAAGAGATTGGTGAAAAGCAAAAAAGTAATGAGCCAATTTCAAAATCCGCCTCCCAATGTGGACGACGGGAACGGGGCGAAGATAGCCTCGAATGGAGCGAGGGCTGGCCTTGCCTGCCGCGAGCGGAAAATAGGGGTTTTAAAATTGCCGATAGTGAGAAGCAATATAGTGACTTAGAAGACGCTCTTGCCAAAGAACACCGATGGAGTGAACTGCTGGCTATTTGCGAAGAGCATGTTCACTTTTTTCCAGATTCTTCGGTGGTTTCCGCTCTTTTGACGTATTGCGGAAATGTAGCTATTACTCACCTAGGTAATGCGGACAAGGCCAAAGAGTTTTATCAAAGAGCGATGATTGCCCAGAAGAGTAACTGGGATGCTTGGCGAGGTTTGCAAAAGCTTTATGAACTGAGAGAAGACCTAAGCGGAGTGGCATATTATTTAGAGCGCCAGGCGATGCAAATGCCATCCGAAGGTAAATGCTTAGTTTATTTGGATTTGGGTGGGATCTATCGGCGAGTGGGTAAAATACCGGAAGCTTCTATTGCGTATTACCGAGCCATCAGGTGCAAACCTGATTGTCGCCAGGCATACGATGGCCTGCTTTTCTGCTTGTTTGGTTTAGAGCGATGGTCAAGGGGGTTAGCTTTAATCGAGGAAATTGAAGCAAAATTTGGGGGTTCTGGTCTCGATAGTTTTTATCTAGAAATTTCAAAAAATGTTCAGCGAATTCCCTCTGAGTTTTCTACTGCTATTCGGGCAACAAGAGGGGCATTGCGGGTGAATCCCCAGAATAAAGCTGCCGAAATTCTTTTACATGAATTCAATAATAATTCGCAAATAGTAAAAAAACAGGGGAAATTGGAATTTTCTTGGTTGATCAATTCCAAGACTAATCGCAAGCAACTTAGTGAAATAGTTATGTTTGCTCTTGGGTGCACCAGCGAAAATCGTGCTGATTCAAAAAACGAAGCCCAGGACTATTTGCTAGGAATACTTCGCATTTGTCCTGGTTTTTTGCCGGCGTTGGATGCCTTAGAAAAGATAGGAGAAGACTCAGGCGAGCTTGGCGAGTTAATTCCTGTATACGAAGAATTGGCCTCCAAAACTCACGATCGCCAGGCCAGGGCTGAAGTAAAATTACGCCAGGCAAAATTGCAAATAAATTGCTGGGGAGATGAATCCTCGGCTCTTGAGATTCTGCTTCCGGCTGCTCGGCTTGACCCTGCGAACAAAGAAATTGTGGGAATGGGCCTAGAATTATTGCTACAAAAGTCTAATTTTTCCCAAGCTGCCGATTTGCTCGAGCGCTTTCGGGTTAGACTGCAAGACCGTTGGGAAGGGGTTAATATTCTAATTTTTCTCGCCGATTTGTATGCCAAGGAACTGGGAGAAACCCGCAAGGCACAGAAGTCGCTAGAAGAAGCGCTGCAAATAGATCCGTGCTGCGAGGATGCAATAAGACGCTTGGTTTCGCTTTACGAAAAGTCAGGGGATGCCCACAAGCTAGTTGGCGTTCTGGAACGGGAAATATCTTTTCTCTCGACCACAGATCCGGCCGAACGAGCAGTCAAAATTGCCAAGCTGCAAAAGATTTCCCAAATATATGCCGATCGTCTTGAACGTTGGGGAGAGTCTGTTCGAGCCCTTTCCCGTGCGTTAATACTGAATCCCATGCTGGAGGACATTCGTAAAAATATTGAGAAACATGCTGCTCAGGGGGCTTTGTGGAAGGAGGTAGTTAGGATCTACGACGTTGCCGCACAATCAACTTCCGTAGAAGGGGCAATTCCCCTGGTGCGTCGAGCAGCACAAATTCTCGATGCATTGTTGGGAGACGTGCAGGAATCCCTACTCAGATGGAAGCGGTTACTTCTGCTCCAACCCGAAGATGCGCAAGCTATTTCCGCGATTGAAATGCTTTCGGTCAGAGTCGGCCAGAGAGATGAACAAATTCAAGAGATTAAACAAAAACTGAAGCAGTCTTCCGATACGTCCGAACAAGGTTTGGAAAAACGGTATCTTCTTTGGCAAATGGCGTCAGGCTTAGAACAGCAGGGCAGCGATCCCTGGACAGCCCGAGTATTGTATCGCCAGATGTTGGAAATTGATCCTGACGACGTAGGGGTAATAAAGCGCTTCGGCGCTGCTTGCGCAGCTATTGAGAAGTGGGAGGAAGTAGCTGAGGTCACCGCCAGAATGGCCTGTTTAGCGAGCCATTCGGAAGAAAAAGTTGAATGGCGATCGCGTTGGGCTCAGGTTTTAAATGAGCGCCTTGGTCGTAAGGAAGAAGCTGCAGATATCTATCTAGAGTTAATTCAGCAAAACCCTAGGCCCGAGTTTTATGTCGCATTAGAACGTATTGCCGCATATGGGGTTGCTACTAAACGCATAGCGGAAGTTTGTTTTCCTTTTCTTTTGGAATCTGGCGATTTCGGGCGAGCTGTCCAGGCCCTAGAATTGCTTATTTATGGCACCGACGATGTTAGAAAGCGCATTCACTATATGGAAAAAATGTCATCTATTCTTCAGGAAAAATTTGCTAATTCACAGTCTGCCTGGGATTGGCTGGAAATGGCTTTCAGGCTTGATCCTAGTGACCATAAAATTCGTGAGCAGTTAGAACAGCTTTCCGCGGAACTGTCCTACTTTGAGCGTATTTCCTTGTTGTTTATAGAGGTTGCTAGGGGAGTTGAATCGTCACTTGCTCTAGAGCTATTGTTGCGCGCATCGCAACTGGCTCGCGCAGGAAATGAAACCGATCTGGCTATACAAGCATTTGAGAATGCGTTGGAGTATCCAGACTGCTGTGCCGATGTCGCGCATTCGTTATACGATCTAGCTCAGCAGACCGACAATTTGGTGGTTTGTGAAAAAGCACTAAGAATTCTTATTGAAAAGGAGACCAAGGATAAAACGCCTTTATGGATTAGTCTTTCAAAAACATTGGAGCGTCAAGAAAGATGGGCTGAGGCAGCAGCTAGCATAGAAAATGCCTTGGCATTGGGAGAAAATATTGAGCTGCTGGTATACCTCGCGGAGTTATACGAAAAAGCAAAAGACTCGGCAGGACAAGAATCAGCGTTGACTCGTGAGCTGCAATTTGCTGAAAAGGCAAAAGACACCCAATGGGTTCATCGAGTTCGTTCGCAATTATCCAAATTGCTTGGAAATTATCCTAACGATCGCTTGCAAGCAATTGCTCATTGCTCAGCAATATTAGCGGAAAAACCAGGAGATATTGAAGCCATTTCTTCTCTAGAAAAAATGCTGCAGGTATACGAAATTCGCCAAGCAGCGGCTCAGGCTTTGGTACCTATTTATGAGTCTTCTAAAGAATATAGAAAGTTAATTCATGCCTTGGAAATTCTCATAGAAACTTCCGAGGAGGCTTCACAAAAAGTGGCATTGCTTAGGAAAGAAGCACAGGTTCATGCACATAATCTTCGCAATCCATCACTAGCATTTGAGACTTTGGTGCGCGCTTTTTACTTGGCGCCGACTGATGCTCAATTGCGCATGACTACCAGAAAAGCTGCTGAGGAAGCTGGTTCACAGTTCGATGTATATGCCAAAGTATTGGCAAAAGTAGGCGAATTAGTCCAAGGTCCTCCGGCTATTCCTATTTTACGAGAGCTTTCGGAAATTTGCGAAAAGAAAATAGGAAAACCAAAAGAGGCAATATCTTGTTTATACCAAATATTAGAAATAGATACCGATAGTATTGACGGATTGCGTGGTTTGTATCGTTTGTTGCACCAAGAAAAAAATTGGGAGGAATTAGCAGATATTTGTCAAAAGCTCACCCAGGTAGTCTATGAAGATCAAGAGCGGGCCGAGTTGTTACAGGAAGCAGGCAATCTGTGGGAATTTAAACTAGGAAAATTGGAAAAGGCAGCAGAGTGCTGGCGAATGCTTTGGGAGTCAGATGTTAAAGACCTAAGAGTTTTGCAAGCATTGGAAAGACTGTATGAAAAGTTGGGCTGGGAAAAAGAGTTGGCTTCGGTGTGGGAGTTTCGTATTCAACTCGAAGGAAATACCCCTTCGGGGCGAGAAGCCGCCTTCAATTTGGCAGAACTGAAGCGCGGTACTCTGCAAGATCAACAGGCGGCACTGGCTCTATATGACTTTGTCCTCTCCGGTGATGCTGAGCACAATGGCGTGCTTGTTTCGCTAGAGGAGTGGGCGCTGGCGGGAGATCAAGGAAGTTTGGATGCCGCTAAGCGAATCGAACCATATTTAGAGCGGCTAGGCAAACATCAGACACGTATCGCCTGGCGAGAAAGCATTCTTGGGAAAGTAGGGGGAGGGCAAGCTGCTCAGCTCACTTTGGAGATCTGCAACATTTACGAGTCAAGCCTAGGTCGGCCGGAACTTGCCTTTATCGCGGCGTGCCGAGCATATGCCGAGGGAATTGATCGTCAACAACTAGGTCCAGAAATTGAACGGTTAGCGCAAGTTGCTCAGCATCAAGAAGAACTAGCCGATTTTTATGAAAAAATTGCCGAGAGCTCATTTCCCGGAGATGCGGATGGTTTGCTCTCTTTGCGCCGGGCCGCACATCTTCGAGCTCAGCAGGGTGAGATTGAACGAGCTATAGGCTTGTGGCGAGATGTACTGAATGAATCCCCAAATGATCGCGAAGCCCTTGATGCTCTGGCGCGGCTTTTAGAAGGTGGGGTGGCGAGCGCCGAAGAATTGGCGGAAATATATCAGCGTCAAGCAGCGAGTGAGACAGAATCAGAAAAACGTATAGAATTGCTCTTTCGTGTTTTCCAAGCCAAAAATGAATTGGGAAATGAGCAAGAAATTATTTCTATTGCTCGTGAATTAATCACCTTGTCACCCAAGCAGCAAGATATATTAGAAATGCTTAACAATGTTCTTTCTAGGTTAGGTAAAAACCAAGAACGTGCAGATGTACTGCGCCTTTTATCCGAAACTAGCGATGATAATCAGTATCGCCATGAGTTGGGTTTAGAGAGAGCGGCCATTCTGGAAAAAGAAGGGCAGGTAGAATTAGCGGTTGCGGCCTACGGCGCGATTTTGGAGCAGGCACCCCAAGAAAGCCTGGCAGTTGCTGGATTAGAACGGCTTATACTGCTTCCGGAGGGACGAAGCCAGGCGGCGGCGATTTTAGAATCTGAATATCGATCTAGAAACGAAGAAAGTCGTCTAGTCGATATTTTGGACATTAGAGCTAGCTACTTGCAACCGCCTGAGCGGATTGCTGTTTTGCGTGAAATTGCTCGGATTCGCTATTCCCAAGGAGAGAAATCATTAGCCTTGGCTGCCCTAATAGGATGTTTTCATGACGATCCTGGCTCGGAAGCTTGCCGCAATGAGTTAGAGCGCTTGGCTTCTGAAACTGGGGAGTACGCGCAACTGGCGGCGGCTTACGAAGACGAATTGGAACGAAATCATCATCCGGAAATTAGGCAAATTTTATGGCGGCAGCTAGGGTCTCTTTACGCTGATTGTCTAGGCGACCTAAAACGAGCTGCTAGTGCCTGGGAAGAAGCATTACTGCTTGCCCCTCCAGAAGAAAGCATTCTGGTGAACCTAGCCCAGGCTTATCGGCGATTGTCGAACAAGCCACAACTGGAAGTAATTATACGCCAGCAAATTCAACTTACTGGCGACCAGGAAAGAAAAAGAGAATTATGGGCCGAGCTGGGGTGGTTGTTGGAGGACGAGCTTTCGCAGCCGGCGAATGCCATTTTGGCTTGGCAAGAAGTGCTTCGTCATGATGAAAACAACGCCCAAGCAATAGAAAAGCTTTCTCGACTATATAGTGAATTAGGCCAATGGCAGGACCTTTCTGTGCTTCTTGGTGCACGGATTACCGAAACAGAAGCTAGCCATCAGCAGGAAGAAAGCTTGGACCTGCGGGTGCAACTTGGCCGCTTAAGGTTTCACCATTTAGAAGATCCGCAAGGGGCTTTTACTCTTTTTAAAGACGTGCTCGCTAAGCGTCCCGGTCATGGTGGTGCTTTAATGGGATTGGAAGAGATGGCTAAGAAAGAAAATGCACTAAAAAAGGAGGCCGCTATGGCTCTTGAACCAATTTTCGCGCAAGGCGGCGATTACGCGAGTTTGGTAAACGTGCTCAAAGAGCAAGCAGAATGCGCTCAAGGGCAAGAAAAGGCAGCGATTCTGAGAAAAATTGCCGTTGTTTACGGGGAGCGACTTGCTAGTGCCGACATGGCATTTGTGTATGCTTCGCGGGCATTAGAATCTGCGCCGGATGAATTGGAATCGTTGGAGATGGCTCTCCAGTATGCACACCTGGCATCTACCGAGCAAGATTTAGCCGAATTGCTGGAATCAGTAGTAGATAGAGCAAGTTCCTTTGACGTACGAGTCATACTACAGCGTACTTTAGCTCGCCTCTTTATTGGTTCAAAAGATCCTGACAGCGAATTATGTATTGGTGCCTACCGCAAACTATTGGAAATGGCTCCCTGCGATCCCGAAGCGGTGGAAAAATTGTCGTTTCTGTGGAGCCAAAAGGGTCAATGGTCGCAGGCGCTAGAAATGGTTCGTCTCCAGTTGGCGAGTTGCCAAGATGCAGACCAGCGATTGGTTCTGCTCAAACGTTTAGGTGAGCTTCAATACGAAAAACTAAACGATCGTCATGGGGCAATGGTTACCTATCGGCGAATTCTGGAGGTGGACGAGTACGATTATGATGCTTTGCAAAGGTTAGATGTTCTATGTGAAGTAGAGGAACGCTGGGTTGAGCTAGCCGATGTGTTAGCCAAAGAAATTGCCCTTTTTGCTAAAGATGGGCGCACTCAGGAGGAAATGGAGTGCAAAACTCGCTTGGCCTTCGTGCGGGAAGAAAGATTGCTAGATCGTTCGGGAGCGATTTCTTTATACGGAGAAATCCTTCAGCAGCAGCCCCAGCATCCGGAAATTATTCCCCGCCTGGAAAACATGGTTTCCCGTAACTTGGTTTCCGAAGAAGCTATCGAACTTCTACACCAGGCTTACTATGCAGCCGGAGATTTTGGAAAACTCTGCGCAATGCTGGAGGAGCGTTCTGCGCAAACTGCCGAGGTGCATTTACGCAAGAAGTACTTTCTGGAATTAGCACGTATTCGTGAACAGCATTTGCAGCGTCCGGAGTTGGCTTTCCTCGATCTATGCAAAGCCTTTCGGGAAGATCCTTGCGATCGGGAATTGCGGGCGATTTTGGAAAAGACTGCCGAACAAGCAGAGTCGGAAGAAGAATTAGCCGGGTTTTACGAAGAAGAGCTTCCTCGGCTTGATGGGGTAGATGCGGCAGAAGTGTGTTATAAGCTTGGTCATTTGTACGAGTTGCCTGGTTTGCATGACTCAGAACGGGCAATAGGTTTTTACGAAAAATCACGTGTTTTTGATCCTTCCAATTCTAAAAAAATTCTTCATGCACTCGATCGTCTATACAAAGAAAGTCAAAATTGGTCACAGCTATTAGAAGTACTGAGTGACCTAGTAAATTTTGCTGAAGATGTTAATGAAAAAACGAGTCTTTTATTTAGATTAGGGCAAATGGCGGAAGAAAAATGTTCGCCTCCCATGCTAGATCGCGCTGCCCGTGCCTATGAGCATATTATTGAGTTGGACTCTAACTATATTCCCGCATTGAGAGCTCTAGAGCGTTTATGGGAAAATGCTCAACGCTATGAGCAACTATTTACTGTATTAGAAATGCAACGGAACGTTCTTTCCGGATTAGAAAAAGAGCATTTACTACTGCGTATGGCTAATATTGCCGATCAAAAGCTGCACAATTCTGCTTTGGCAATGAAGCTATATCAAGAAGTTATTGCTGAGAATCCCCGCTCGGAAGCTGCTCATACTGCTTTGGAAAATCTGTTGGAAAATAGCCAACAAAACGAGCAGTTCGCCAAATTTCTGCAAAAACGGCTTTCCGTTACCGTGGACCCTAGAGAAATTGTTCGATTGACTGAAAAGTTAGGTCGAGTGTTCCTAGCCTTGAATCGTCACCAAGAAGCCATAGGGGCATTTCAAGCAGCTTTAGAAAGGGATCCTCGACATAAACGGGCCTTGGACTCACTCCGAGCTTTGTACGAACAGTATTCTCCTAGCGATGAGCTGGTTTCGATTTTGCGAAGGCTCATTATGCTGCAGGACAACGCAGAATCGGCAAAAAAAATCCGTTTGCGATTGGCTCAAGTTCTTGCAGCGCTGGGACGTAGGGAGGAAGCTATTGAGGCAGCTCGTCGAGTATTAGATATTGAACCACATATCTATGATGAATTGGTTACTGTAGAAGAATTATTCAGAAAATTAGGATCAGCCGCTGATTTACTAAGAGCTATGGAACCTCGATGGGAATTGTGTCGTAAATCGGGTGATATTGCCGGCGCGATATCGGTTTTATATGCCATGGTAGATGTACAAGTATCTTTGGGGCGACGTGAATTGTCGGCACCTATTCTGGAACGTATTCTCGAAATGGCGCCCGGAGAGCAAATGGCATTTGGTTTATTGCGGGAAATTTATAGTTCGCAAAGCGATTGGCGTCGTTATGAATCGACATGTGAAAGGTTTTTACCCAATATTCAGGATTCGCAAGAAAAGGTTGAAATACTTCGCGATTTGGCCCAAGTAAGGGAAAAGAAATTGGGCAACAAAGAACTATCTTTTTTGTCATACTGTCGCGCATTTAGTGAAGACCCTACTAACGAATTAATTCAAGAAGAAATATTGCGTCTTGCCGAAGAAACAGGCAGTTACGAAGAACTGGCTGAGGTTTTAGAAAACATTATTGACTCTCTGGAGAAAGGAGAACTTTCCGCAAGGCTATTGTTGCTTCTAGCCAAAATTCAAGATGGAAAACTTGATGAGCCGGAAATTGCCGAAGCTACTCTAAGAAATGTATTGGAATTTGATCCCGCGAATCGGATGGCGCTGGAAGCGCTAACTAATATGTTTGCCAAGCGCGGTTTGGATCGCGATTATGTGCAAAGTTTGGAGCAGATGTGTGAGGTGGCGCGCACAATTGAAGAGCGAAAGGCCATTCTCAAAGAGATTGCCCAAATTCATGATGCTCGTCTAAACGAACCGGGCGATGCCATAGCTACTCTTCAACGAATTCTGGAATTGGAACCAGACCGGGAAACGTTCCGAACCCTAGTTGACCTAGCCAAGCGAGAAAAAAACTGGTCTTTGGCAGTGGAAGTTTTAGTTCGGGCGAGGGAATTTGAAACTGACCACCAGAAAAGAAGCGAGTACCAAATAGAGGTAGCGGAAATCTACGAACGTGAAATTCAGGACGAAGAAGCGGCAGTGGCTAGTTATCGAATTGCCCTTGATTTTTGTCCAGAATCTCCCAACGCATTTAGTGCTCTGGAAAGAATTTACACCAAGCTAGACCGACTAGCTGAGCTGCTTGCCGTGTATGAAGCTCGGCTTCGGTATGCGGACACTGCCGAGCGGATTCGAATTCTTTTTTCTGCTGCAACTATTTGGGAAGACCGTTATCAAAACTTTGAAAATGCGGACCTTAGCTTAGAATCTCTCCTCAATATAGACCCGAGTAATCTGCAAGCTATTAAGCGGCTTGAACGCCTCCGTAAGTTGGATGCGGAAGTAAAACGGCCTCAATACAACCGGTGGGAAGACTATTTGCGGGTGATTGAGCAGCATCTGCGGCTTAAGCCCAGCTTACCCGAGCAGGTGGAATTGCTGGTCGAATCTGGTCGGGTTTGTGATCGAGAACTTCGGGCGGCAGATAGGGCGGTGCAGCTATTTCACCAGGCTTTGGAGCTTGATCCTCAATCATGCAAAGCTGTTCACGAATTAGGCTGGTTATACGAGCGTTCTGGTAATTGGCCGATTGCATTGGAAATGCTTCGTCGAGAAGCTGATTTGTTGGGTAGCACTAAGGAAGCGGTAGAAATACTTCATCGAATTGGAAGAATACATGAAGAAGTACTCGGCGAACTTGATTCGGCAGTTAATTTTTATAAGAGAGCGTTAGAAATCAATCCCGGGTATTTACCTTCCATTCAACGTCTTAAGAAAATAATGGAGGCTTGTAAGGACTGGGATAATTATCTGCATATGTTAATCCAAGAAGCAAACTATACACTTGAAATCGAAGAAAGAGCAGTAGCTTGGTTAGCGGTGGCTCGTTTTTATCAAGAATCCAAAGAAGATCCGGAAAGCGCCAAAAAGTATTATCAGGAAGTGCTTAAGGTTGTTCCCGACTCAATAGAAGCAGCTCAGCCGTTAGCGGAAATATGTGTTTCTTCAGGGGAATGGGTCGCTGCTGAAAAAATGTTAGATATTATAATCCAAAAGCAATCGGAAGCCATAAAAAAAGATTCGGCATTAAGTTTCGAATTATCTCGACAACTTTATCGGTTAGGGTATGTATGTGAAAAACTAAAAAAACTAGAACGAGCATTAGGCGCTTACGAAAGAGCTTATCAATTAGATTCTACCTATCTTCCGTCGGCGGAAGGTTATGGAAATCTTTTGGTAGCATCCAATCGCTATTCTGAAGCGCTAACTATATATCAAGCGATTATCATTCATCATTGTAAGGATTTAACCGATTTGGAAGTAGTTGAGTACTATTGGCAAGTCGGGGACTTATTCCGCAAACTAAGTTCTGCTGAACGAGCTCAGAAAGAATTTGATAAAGCATTGGCTATTGATTCTTGTCACGAGCCATCGCTACGAGCTCAAATGGAGATTTGCGAACTGCTGGGACAATGGGAAAAAGCATACGAATGGCGTGCTCGCTTGGTCTCCATGGTTGATGATTCTTCCCGTTTTGAATTGCTAGTGGGATTACAAAAAGTAGCCAAAGAGAACTTGGGTGATTCTTTCCGTGCTATTGACGCTGGAGTAGAGGCGCTGAAAATTCGTCCTGATGCAATTGAAGTATTGCGAAATTTGCTTGTTTTGTATCAAGAAACCCGCCAGGCGAATAAGGCAGTAGAGTGTTTGGAAAAGATTCTGAAATTACCTACAGTTTTGGCAGATCAGAATAAAGCCAAGACTCTTTGGTGTCTATTGGGTGAAACCTATCAAAATAACTTGAGAGATATTTCTCGTGCCGTAGATGCTTTCAATAATGCTCTTGATATTGATTATACTTGTAAAGGGGCATTTCAAGCGATTGAAAGCATGCTCGTTTCTACCAAACAATGGGGCGAACTTGAGAAAAATCTAATCCGCATGATTCAGCGTATTCCCAAAACTGAAAAGACCCTCTCTGCTCGGATGGCGTTATGGAAGATACTGGGAGATTTCTATGTACGTGTAAAAAAAGACCACCATGCTGCTAAGACTGCACTTCAAATTGTACTTAAGGGACAGCCCGAAGATGGTGTTACCCTGGAAAAGTATGCTGAATTGGTTACCCAGGAATTGGGAAAGGAAGAGGAAGCAATTGCTGCTTGGCGCAATGTCCTTCTCTTTAGTTCTAATCCTCGGAAGGCGGTGCAAAATTTGGTTGCCCTATTCAGTCGGACGAAAAACTACGATGCCGCTTATGTTTCCGCCCAAGTTTCTGCTCATTTGATTGGAGAAGCTGGGCCCGACGAAATAGTAGTGCTCTCTAAGTTACAGCCTTACGTCCGACGTATCGAGGAAACAGGGGTTGTATTTACCGAACGTATGTGGGACTTGGTTTATCACTTCAAAGTTAGAAAGGCTATGGCGGAAATATTGGCTCTTTTGTACGAAAAACTTGGAAACCAATGGGCAAAAAAGAATGCCTTGGCTACAGTCGAAATAAAGAGTGATCGTATTGATATTAAATCAAGTTTGGAAACCGCAGTTCAATCGTTTGCGCGAGTAAGTAAAATGCTTGATGTTGAATCAACCCAACTTTATTCTCCATATTTGGCTGCAGTTCGCGCGCGGAGAAAACGAAAAATTTCCTCGGGAACCATTCCCGATGCAGAAAGTCTTTTAGAAGTATTGCATACTCATCCGGTATCAATTAAGGCGGGTGGAAAGCTGTTTGGAGAAGAACGTCAAAAAGACCTGTTATTTATCCTGGCTAGAGCATTGACCTTTTGCCGACCAGAGTTTGCTCTTGCCAAAATGATGCCTGCCGATAGATTAGAAGCAGTATTTCAGGCAGCAGTACTTTTAGGGGCGCCAAATTTCAAAGCAACTGCTGCACCTTCTGCAATAGAATTAGAAAAACGAGCGCTTTTGCGTCTAGAGCCGCAATTCTTAACCGCCCTGAAAACATTGGGAAGACAGTACGCACCCACTGCGACTAGTAGTGACGTCCGCGATTTTCTCGAAGGCGCAGAACACACTGCCGATCGTCTAGGCGTTTTGATGTGTAGCGACTTGGAAATAGTCCGCCAAGCTTTTGATGAAAAGCTTGCGTTTTCAAATTTGCCCTTTAGGGCTCGGTTGCGTGATTTGATGCTTTTCTGCATCTCTCCCCAGTATGCGGAGCTGCGCAAAGCCTTAGGTCTTACTATCGAAGTCCAGTTGGAGACAGGAACGTAAGCTACGCTTCCTTGTATGGAATGTGCTAGACATGACTTTGACTATCAGACCGTACGCCTTAGCGTCTCAACTCTAGCTGGTGATACGGAGAAAGGGCTGTTGCTTCCATGAAATTTGTTTGTGACAGCTGCCAGACGCAGTACAACATTAGTGATGAAAAAGTTGGGCCCCATGGGGTCAAGGTGCGCTGCAAACGCTGTAAGTACGAGATGGTTCTCCAACCGGCAAAACAGGAAGACGGACAGATGAACGGGTCAAAGGAAGATTTCGAAGGGCAAGGCGAGACAAATTTAGACCCGTTGAGCGCTTCTTCAGACACAGGATTTCCTGGCACTCGGCCGGAAATAGAGTCGACGGATGCAGCCGTGGACTCTACAAGCAACGTGATTGATGATGAACTTGGTCGCGCTTTCGAGTCGGTACTAGCCAAGGGAGACCAGCGTTTCTTCGAGGAAGATGACGAATTTGAAGAGGGATATAAAGACGGCTGGGAAATGAACAAACAGGACAGTTCAGCGTTGGAAGATGCTTCTGTTCTATCCCAGAATACCGGAACCGATAGTTATGACAGTTTGAATGATCCTGATCACCAGCCGACCAAGGTGGTTAATCTTAGTGGTATCGCAAACCTTTTTGCGAAAGAAGAGCCCAAAAAAAAACGCGACTTAGAACCATCTGAACCAGAAGACAAAAATGCCCATTCTAATAACAGCTCCAACTTTTCGGGTGACGAAAAAGTAGCCGAAGCCGAATGGTTTGTGGCCATTGATGACCAGCAGGTTGGGCCTTGGACCCTTGAGCAGGTAGGGGAGTCCTGGAAACGCGGAGAGCTAAGCGCTGATTCTTTAGTCTGGCGAGCAGGAATGGAAGATTGGGCTTCTCTTTCATCTATTCCTGAGCTGGTTAATGAGCTAGTCCCACTAAAAAGTCGGGTTCGCGAGGAAGTATTTTCTTCTGGCGAAATTGATATGCGTAATATTGATGTGCCAACTGCTTTGCCACCTCCACAAGAGGGACAAGACAGTGGAGCTGAAGAGCTGGTATGGAATTCTTCCGCGGCTAGTGTTCTTGATTCTCTGGTGCAAGAAGAATTGAATACTCTGTCTAGTAGTTCCAGCGACTCGGCTTTATCGGCAAAATCTCCAAACCCATCGGAATCAGGACTCTTTGATCATGTTCCCCAATGGGAAGACCAATTGTCCTCTCAGCCTGAGCCGGAAGTTTCTTCATTATCTATCCCAAACCAAAAGTATATTCCCGGCTCAGAAGTTGTTACTTCTCGAGGTGGGGAAGATAGTCAGGCAGCCGAGTCAGTAGATTCACCAGCCTTTACTGGCGGCTATCCAGAGTCTAATCCTCCGGCAGCTTCTCAATTGACGGTGACCTCGGCTCCTAATGTTGCCGCTCCTCAGGTGTCAACATCTGTTTCCGCTGGTCCTTACCCAGAACCAGCGAACGTTATTCCACCTAAGCCAATGAGGATTGGACTGTATATAACACTAGGAGTATTAGTGGGAGCTCTTTTGGTTTCGGTAGTGGTAGGAGCAGTTCTTTACTTTGCATTGAAACCACAGTTGGCGGGTCTGCAGTCAAAGGTCCCTCAAACTTCTTCCCAGGTAACTGCCACTCCTGCCCCCAAGACTACCGAAAGTAGAACAGAAGAAGGTGCGGCACATACGCAGGCAATTAAGCAAGAAACACCCCAGCAAAAATCTCCTGTACAGTCCGAGATAGATAACAGTAAACAGCAAGAAATCGCCAAAACAGAAACCAAGGAGCAGCAAGTCCCTCCTAGACGTCAACCGATCGACCAAGAGAGCAAACGAAAGAAACCGGTCAATAAAAAAATTGTTGCCGGGAACAAAAAGAATTTAGGAAAACGGTCAGTAAAGAATAGATCTCCTGCATCTTCGGCGCCAAGCAGAAGCAAAATTGACGAGGACTTTGACAAAATATTTGGAACGTCTTCGGGAAAAACCTCCTCAGCGAAGTCCAAGAGAGGAAATCCAAAAACGGTTTATATTCCCCCTGCTCCTGGTAAAGGATCGCTTAAAGAAGCGCTTGGCCAGGGTGATATAATGGAAGTAGTGGTGACGCATAAATCGTTAATTCGCAAATGCTCGAAAGTAGCAGGTGAAGGAGGGACAATTGTTATGCGATGGACTATCCTTCCTAATGGTATGCCTACAAATGTTGTAACTGTTACCGAAAAACTGAAAAACTCCAAATTATCAGCGTGTCTTACTTCTACAATCAAACGGCTTCGTTTTCCCGCTTATTCAGGCTCCAAAATGAAACCTATTGATTTTCCGTTTAAGTTTTAGGGTGAGATTCGAAGTTACTGGGGGGGTAATCCCGGACTAATCCCCCTGACCCCTTTTTCATAGGTGGCCGGGGGGATTTGTTGCAACAGGAGTTCTACTTGCTCTTGAGAATGATTCGTGCGTCCACTACTTTTAATCCCTTGCCCTCTTCGTAGAGCATTATGGGGTTAGCATCGGTTTCCGCGATTTCTTCTCCCAAATCGTTTACTAACTGGCTAAGGCGACTGATAACCTCGGCAAGCTTTTCCTGATCGAGGCGCTTTTCTCCGCGGACTCCATTGAGAATTGGATAGCTCTTGATTTCGGGGAACATCTGCATTGCTGAATCGGGCGAGAAGGGGGCTACTCGGAAGGTTACATCTTTCAGTACTTCTACAAAGATACCGCCCATTCCGAACATTACCGTGGGACCAAAAGTTGCGTCGTTAACCGAGCCAACGATTACCTCTTTGCCCATGGGAGCCATTTCTGCTACCAGCACACCGTGAATTTCTGCATCGGCCTTGTAGTTCTTGGCATTGGAAAGAATGGTTCGATAGGCTTCGCGGACTGCGGCCTCATCTTTCATTCCTACTTTTACGCCACCGGCGTCGCTTTTGTGAATGATTTGCGGGGAAACAATTTTCAAAACCACTGGAAATCCAATGGATTTGGCATGGGAAACTGCTTCTTCTTCTGAAGTAGCCAGTTGACCTTGGGATACGGGAAGCCCATAGGCGGCAAATATCTTTTTGGCTTCCGGCTCGGTTAGAGCGTAGCGGCCTTGTGCCCGGGCGCTGGAAATAATTTCCAGGCATTCCTTTTGTTTTACGTTGGAAAAAGGCACAAAATCAGGGGCATTGCCTTTCTCGTTGAATTTTGCGGCTTGGCGCAGAGCAGCTAAGGCGCTCATAGCCTTATCCGGACTATCATACATGGGGATGCCAAAAGCTTGGTACTTTTTACCTGCGGCAACGCATTCGTCGCCACCCACAAAGCAGGCCACTACCGGCTTGTCTTTTACGCCAGTTCTTTTGACTGCTTCGATGGTTGCTTCGGCGATTTCTACTGGCTTGGTTACTGCGGTCTCGCAGTAGAGAATGCCTACTCCGTTGCACCAAGGGTGCTT
>JBNKEI010000204.1:0-2319 GCA_050288705.1 Myxococcales bacterium | reverse complement strand
GATGCTAATGGATGCTTAGTAGCCAGCAGTGAGGGAAATGGTTGGGCAAATAAATGGACTAACTACCAATGGGATGAACTGGGGCAACTCAAAAAGGTTGTGCACCCCGATGGGGCAATAACCTCTTTCGGATACGATGCCTTTGGCCGCAGAGTGTTTAAAGAACACTGCGGCAAACAAACCAACTATTTTTGGTCGGGCGATGATTTATTAGCTGAAGAAACTAGCGAGCAGCTAACCGAATACGCAATATTTGGCGCCTGGCCCAAGGCCATTTGGGAAAATGGGAAAGTTCGCCATGTAGTCACCTCTCAAAATGGTATGCCCCAGGAATTGATCGACGAAGATGGGTATATCATTTGGAAAGGAGAATTTGACGACTGGGGTAAGCTGATTTGGGAGAAAGGAGAAACTACCTGTAGGCTTCGCCTGCTTGGGCAAATAGCCGACCTGGAGACTGGGCTGTATTACAACCGATTCCGGTATTACTTGCCGGAGATTGGGCAGTTTATTTCCCCTGATCCTATCGGCATGGCTGGGGGGACTAACCGGTTTCGGTACGCGCCTAATGCTATTGGTTGGGTGGATGCGCTGGGGTTGGTTTGCCATGAAGGACACGATGGTGAAGCACTAAAGCCATCTTTCGATCCTAACAAAGTCCTTGAGGATCCGCGAGTTTTATGGGGAAAATCTGCAGAGGAAATAGCTGGTACCTTTAGCACTTCGGGCTACCCTGCCAATGTGCGACAATCCACCAGAGGCTCAGGAAAAGCAAAGATTGTGGAGATCAAGGGACACAATGGGATCGCACAAATTCAAGTTCATCCTGGCGGCGGACGCCACGGTGGAGAATATGTGAAGTTATCCACAAACAATGGAATTGTTAAAGTGGTTGACCCTGTTACATATAAGCCTACTCAGGGTGAAAAGGCCACGGTCCTGAATTTTGATGGGTGACTTTATGCATGATGAAACTTTTCAAGAATTTTTAAATGTCCTTGTTCATCTCAAGTGGAGCATCCAGGCTCTAGCGCAGAGCGCAGCGATTCAGCACACTCTATTCCCGGACTTTGTCTGCGTTCCCGATGAGCTTGCATTAGAATTTGATGAATACTATCGTCAGGTTCTCAATTCTCCTCTTTCATTGAAATTTGATTTGGAGCAATTAAGCCTGGTTCGCGAACTGGACCAAAAACTTGCATCTATAAGCGGTCCAGAGAACGAAAGATTTTGGTGCGACAAGGCCCTAGAGAGCGCACCTGAATGGAACGAGGTGAGAATGATTGCGAAATCAACTCTCAAAAAATTTGGATGGCCAGAGGCTCCACCTCCTGTTGAACGAGCCATTTATGTTGGTCCTACAGAACACGCTTAGAGATAGTTAGCAATGCCTCCTATTAAAAGGTTCTGGTGCCGGACATACCATTCCCGCTCCCGACTGATAAAACAGCCTTCGCTCTGCTCTACTCGGTATTGTCGCCCCAGAAACCCGAATCCTGTCAGCCGGCGGGTTTTACAATTGGCTAGTTTCTGAATAATATCGTCGTTCGTTGCACACTGGAGGCTCGGTGCCGGACATGCCAGTCCTGAACGTATCTCAAACGCCATTTCAATTTTTTATAATACCTTCGACCGCTATTCCCTCAGGTCCCGGAAGATGCGAAAACTTTAAATGGCACATGAACCGTATTGCTGCCACCAACAGTTTGAGGAGTGCCGAGAGTAAATACTAAATCAGGGTCTTCCCCGAGATTCATGATTTTACCTAGGAGTACTTGGTCCGAACCCAATGCCATGCATAATTGCTTGGCGATTTCATTCTGCGATGTCCAGCCTACTATTATTTTAGCTGCTACCTCATTTGCTGCTCCTTTAATCGGAATATTGCCTTCAAGCAAGGGTACACAATTCGGCGGATCTGTCTCAGTTCTTTTAAGATTACCCAAAGAAATCCCTCCTAGAAATAAACTGATCGAATTATAGATTACTGAAAACTAGAAAAGCAAACGATATGCGTAACGGCCAGCCATACCATACAATTAACAGATGCTTTGGGATAAATCTCACAGTTCTCCTACAGCTGCTCGCAGGATACCTTCTGGCCAAAATAGACCCCCTATAGTCAGCGCACTGCCTACCTACAACCACGAAGGCAGATTAAAAAAAATCAGACTTCCAGTGTCTTTTCGGCAAGCCTGCATGAAAGGTAAAAACCAGCGGAGTAGTGTCATGGGTCACCAAAGAAGGAGACCCAATGACAAGCGAGCAAGAGCGAGCAGCGCTGATAAAGCAAGCACAAGAAAAAGCAGCAGAATGGCT
>JBNKEI010000203.1:0-15561 GCA_050288705.1 Myxococcales bacterium | reverse complement strand
CGAGGCCAATCGTGAGTAGTAGCGTGCTTGACGCCTCGGCGGTGCTGGCGCTGCTTAATGGCGAACCTGGTGCCGACCTGGTTGCTGAAACTATTGAAAGTGGTGCAGCGAGGCAAGTGTTTTTTCTTGGCCTGGGAATCTAGAAGATTACTTATAGCATTATATTGGGGAAGACTTGAAATATTGTATTCGCAGTGGAAAAACAGCTCAGCAGAAACTTGAGCAATAGAATAAATATGTTATTGACATGTCAATGCAGGAAAGCTTTCGTAACAGGAGCTCACGGGGAGGAACTGCAATTCCTATGCTTTTTTCGCTATATTCCAGGCTAAATAAGCATGCTGGGATTATTTTTGGATGTTTTGGGTAAACAACCATAGCTCATCTAACGGAATGTAAATAAAAATTCACAAAAAGTCTTTGTGTTGACCTATGGAAAACTTGGTTGTGAATAAGACGGGTTAATAGTACTCAAATAACTTTTTTAATAGTACTCAAATGGCTTTTTTTCAGCTATTCTGCACCGAACAATCTAAGGCGTGAATATAAGGAGAACAGCATGGATGTAGTTTTTGGGTGCGATCATAACGCCGAGCCTCAAATGGCCACGCTGTACCGTTCACTTTCGGAGTTTCGAAATGTAATAGATGTCTCGGAGTGTTCGGAACACCGCGATTACGTTTCTGTAACCAAGCTGGTGTGCCAGAAAGTACTTCTGGGGAATATAGGCGTGCTGATATGCGGCACCGGCATTGGGGTTTCGGTTGTTGCAAATAAATATAAGGGAATTATTGCCGCGCGGTGTTTAACCCCAGAGGATGCCGAAGATTCTCGTCTCATCAATCACGCAAATATACTGTGCCTATCTGCTAAAGTTTCAGAAAATACCAATATTAAAATTATAGATGCATTTTTGTCGACAACATGTTCCAAAAGCTCTTTACGACTTCATCGCTTACGGCAGCTTGCGGAACTAGAAAGGAATAATTTCCTATGAAACCAACGATTAATTCGACGATTTGGATTCGAAACGAAAAAAAAGAGAATATAATCAACACTTTAAACAAGTTCAAAGCGGTACAAGATATTCCCTTTGATGAAATCGACCATAGACTCATCGAGGGTGATTGTATCGAGTTAACGATTAAATATCCGCTCGCGGTATTTGATGGAAGTGTCACCCAGTTCATAGCCGTTCTCTTTGGGGAGCTTCCATATATGAGGGGCTTCGGTTCGTTACGATTCGTGGACCTGGAGCTTCCTGACGAGGTTTATTCCTGGTTTCAGGGACCTCAATTTGGAGCAGATGGCATCAAATTTAGGTTCGGTTTCGACAAGTTTCCTTTTCTCATGTCCATCATTAAGCCATCGGTAGATCTCTCGGTTGATAGTACAACTCAGGAAAGCAAACTTCGTGGGCCGCTAGAAGCCGGGTTTCACGCAGTAAAAGACGACGAAATGCTCGGGAATTATAGTGGTTGTCTTACGCTTGCCGACAGATTGACGCTGGCGGTGACAAACAGAGGCTATGTTCCTGCTCTTAACCTTGATAGTTATGACGAGTTTGCATCAGCATTGACCGACGATAGGGTTATGATGGCTGTTCTAAATGCGTCGATTATTGGATTCCCTCTCTTGAACAGGTTGAGAAAGATTTCGAGAATTCCGATTCTATCTCATCTGTCCCTCCAGGGTACGTTTAATCAATCATTCAGCCCTAGATTATATGCTTTTTTACATCGTTTGTTCGGGTGCGACGCGTTTATAACTGCCATAGGGGAAGCTGGATACTACGGTGCGAGCAAGCAGGACGAGGCCGACATGGTGGACAGCCTAACTAAGCCGCTCCCGATCAAGGCAACATTACCACTGTTGACGGGTGGTGCACGTCTTCAAAATCTCTTTGAGCTTATGTCGCCCTACGAAGAAAAGAGTGTTCCGTACGGATTGGTTATGGGTTCATTTATATTTAATTCAGACGAAAGCCCAAAATCGATGGCGCAAAAAGTTGTACAGGCGATAGCATCAGCCAAAAGAATGCATTAGAATTCTCCTTTTTCTCCGGCGGTAAAGGTTTCGGGGTAAATGAGGGGGGCATGGTCCAAAATGGACTGATGAGATGGTCCGTAGACAGGTGAAAAATGAGCTTACTACTTTCAAATTCGACTACTCCCGCGCTTTTGGAGCTAAAGAATATTACCATTATGCACGGAGCCAAGAAGGCGCTTGATTCTTTCTCCATTACTATTAACAAGGGGGAGAATGTTGCGATCCTTGGCCCAAATGGAGCCGGAAAATCGACTCTAATCCGCGTAATTACTCGTGAGCAATACCCGCTCCTGTGCGACGATGCTGAGGTCGTCTTGCGTATTGAAGGAATGGATAGCTGGGATGTTTTTTCTTTGCGATCGCGACTTGGTATAGTAACTAATCAGTTGCAGCATACCTTTCATCGAAATATTTCGGGCCGAGAAGCAATTCTCTCAGGCTTCTTTTCGAGCGTCGGCCTTTTTCATCAACGAGTGACACCAGCCATGGAAAAGAAAACGGCAGAGCTTCTCGATTTTCTAGAAATCTCTCATCTGGCCGAGAGACCAATGACGGCGATGTCTTCTGGGGAAGCACGTCAAATTCTAATCGGACGAGCTTTGGTTCATGATCCCAAAACATTATTACTCGATGAACCCACCAATAGCCTCGATCTTCATGCTCTACACATCTTTCGTTCTGTCCTGCGCAAAATAGCTCAATCTGGTACCGGGATTGTTATGGTTACCCATTACATTCATGACATTATTCCTGAAATCTCGCGTGTCGTTTTTATTAAAGATGGCCAACGTTACCGTGATGGAAACAAGGAAGAAATGCTCGTCTCCGCTCATATTGGAGAGTTATTCCGTGTGCCCGTACAAGTTCGCAAAAATGACGGCTGGTATTATGCCAGTGGATATTAGTTTTCGAGTCACGCAAAGTCAGATGAAATCAATGATGGGTAGCTAACTCATTATCCAGATTCGGTCGAGCAACTAGATGCACGAAAGGCGCTAAGTGTTACAAGATTCGAGAGAAATTCCGAACGAGAATCGGTCTTTGGTTTCATTGGCGATTTCACTTTCGGAAAGACAGCGCGGGTGGTACGGTACGTTGGCGTCAAAATTGTCTCGATTGAAGCGCGCTCGCGCAAGGCAACAACGCACAAACATAGAAAAATAGGAGTAGATAAATGTTTTCTCGAGCTGGTTCTTCTCGTGGTAAAAAAGTTGAGGAAATTGTGAATACGCGAACTGCGTATTCAAGTCGTAAGTCTTCAAAGTCTTCAAAGTCTTCAGAGTCCTCAAATCGCCCAGCAACGCCTTTGTTAGCTGGGACGGAGCATGGGGGGGAAGAACTCCCCGACCTTGAAAACGATCAACCAGTTGATTCTTATTCTAATTGTTCCCATTCCAGCTTGACTGAGCGCTATAGGTATGTGACTTTGTGGCCAGAGGTTGGTAATCGTACTTATGGCTGTCACGGTTGTGGATATAAATTCAAGGAGCTTTTTGTTGGTCGCGATGGTACTATATATGTTGATGTTGAAAATCCCCTCAATCCTAATAGTAAACATTATAAGAAGATGTTTGAAATAAAAAACGATCCAACTCCTATACGCCCTTTTTATAGGTCAAAGGGGGAAATAGAATCAAAGCGGAATATGTGAAATCTGTCGGCGGCATTCCGATTTCAGCCATTCTGTTGAGTATATTACAGCCGATAGCGGCTTCGGTTTTTTGATTAAAAACCTTCCTGCTGCGCATATGCCGATCAATGATCGTTTTGTACCGATAAACCGCATTCTCAACCGTCAGACGGCGAGGATATCTGCTTGCAAACTAAGGTAAAAACTTTTACCTTAATTGCAAGCGGAGTCTAACCATGCCTAGTGAGTGGGGATTTTATGGTCGAAAGAGTGAACTCGAGGAACTTCAAAAAATCTTTAATCGGAATCGATGGTTCTTTCTAAAAATTACTGGACGAAGGCGCATCGGCAAGACAAGCCTGGTACACCAAGCATTGCAGTCGAATCGGCGTGACAAGGTTCTTTATGTACAGATTCCCGATTCTGATCCTGCAGGCGTTGTAAGCTTAGCGCGCGACTTCATGACAACCTTCGGCATCACGACGCGACTGCCAACGAGCCTTCGAACTCTCGCTGCTCGTATCGGTGCACTTGCTGAGGAAGGTTGGGTCATCGCCCTCGATGAATTTCAGTATTTTAACCGCAAATCACTCTACGAATTTACTTCGCAACTTCAAGCCGAGGTCGATCGCCTCGCAGCCAAGGCAGACAGGGTTTCCGGTGGACTGATCGTCTTAGGTTCGGTTCAGACAGAAATGACCGCTCTTCTCGAAGATCGTGCGGCTCCTTTGTTCAACCGACTCACCAACCTTTTCGACATCGGGCACCTCGATGTTGCATCGATTATTGAATTGCTTTCTGTCCACGCAGACACCGACCCGTCTCGCCTGCTCTTCCTATGGAATCTATTCGAGGGAGTTCCAAAATTTTACCGCGATTGTTTCGAGCAGGGGGTATTAGATGCAAACCGCCAAGCATTGCTCCAGCAGATGTTCTTCTCGAGTAGCTCTCCCTTGCGAAGCGAGGCCGACAATTGGTTTTTACGCGAGCTACGCGGACGCTATGATCTGGTACTAAAATACATTGCGACTCATCCGGGCTGCACCCATGCAGAAATTGTAGCGCACGCGAGATCGGTCGAACCAGAAAGCGAAAAACAAATCGGCGGATATCTTCAGGTGTTAGATGAGCGTTTCCAGATGATTGAAAAATTACAGCCAATTTTTGCCAAGCCAAAAACGCGAAATGGACGTTACTATATTCGCGACAACTTTTTGCGTTCCTGGTTAGCAGCTTTATCTCTGCCTGTCGCTTCCATAAATTTTCGCCCGATAGATATGCTCGTTAAACAAGCCGATGAGCGCCTTATGGAGTGCGAGGGATATGGCCTTGAACGTCTTGCCGCAATTCTTTACGAAGAAAGAAGTCGCAAGCGTGTCGGTGACTTTCATCTTGGCGAGGTTGTACGCGGTTGGTGGGATCGCAATGATACTGAAATCGATTTAGTGGCAGTTGATAGCGAAAACGAAATTCTAAGACTAGGAACCTGCAAACGTTCACCAAATCGACTTATCGGCGATCTTGCTTCATTTGATAAGCACATCGAGCGATTCCTTGCCATGAACCCAAGCTATAAGCGGTTTAAGCTGGAGAAGGTTGCGATTGCACCCACACTCGATGATTCTCATAGTGAGTTAATTAGGAAAAGCGGCTATATCGCTGAGGATCTTTCGGAACTTACTGCGGCGCTGTCCAAAGTGCACTAAGCTCACTCTAAGGGCAGCCATTATTTCCGGGATAAAAAATGTATTTATGGAAGCTAATCTGCCTTTCTCCGTTGTCGCTTTCTAAGAAGGATGATGGTTGGAAACAGTAATATCAACAATATCAACAAAGCAGTTGCTTGACTGGGAGCATCCATACTGCTTTGGCAACCGCCAGATGAGTTATTTCTAAATGCTTGGCGTTGTTGCTCGGTAGTCGGCTCGCCGCCGGTTGCGAACTCTTCCGCATTGGTGATGCCGTCTCCATCAAAATCGGCGGAGGGGTTCTGTCCGTTGTCATTAAAATAAGCAAATTCCCAACTGTCAGGAAGACCATTGCCGTCCGAGTCATTGAGGCCATAAGAAAACGCATATGATACACAACGGGTCAGTCCATCTGCATTGAACGAATAGGCGGCTTCGCCGGAACGAAGTTGTTCGGGGTTTATTGTTTTTAAATGACTATGCTCTTGGTCGCCGGTTATCCACCGGTATTCTATGGTTACCGGCGCTTTTACGTCTGTCTCGTTAATTTTGAAATGGATTGTATTATTACCATCCACAATACGAGGCAAAGCATTTAAACTCCCATCGATAAATGTTTTGATAGCTAATCTGCTTATTCCCACTGTGTCGGGGTTATCAGCCGCTTTACAACGAAACTGAATAAGATAGTCGTATTTCCCGGTTACTGAATGCTGAGCAGAATTCAACCTTGATTTTCCCAGATTTATTGCAACCTTTCCAGAATTGGAAATCAACTCATCCCAACTGGAACCTCCATCGGTAGAAAGCCAGAAAGAAGCCGAGTCTTGGGGGCCTTGCGCCACTGCGCTTAATAACTCGGCGTCAGCAATAATATAAGGAGATCGTATGCGAAAAGTAATGCTTTGGTTAACGCCGGTAGCGTCTGGGCGTAAATAGGGCGGTGAGTTTGCTCTTCTGAGTCCGGTGTTTTCTTCCACCGCATCTAAATATGCATCTGACCAAAGGTCAGCCTCATAATTTATAATTCCCGAACCTACCAGATATAATGTATGCTGATTATAAAAATCAGAGTCACTTGGATCGGAACCCACTTTTAAATAAGGCTCAATTTTTGGAAAATTATAAATGTCTTCTATTGCATTCCAATGAGTCCAATCTTGACCCCATTCAATGGCTTGTCGATAGTGTCTACCATCCAACCCGAATGCATTCGCATATGCCTGCGGAGTATAAAAATTTGCTGATGAATCCCAGCTTCGCTTTACTGTCATACCGCGTGGAAGATGCCAGCTCATATCGCTCATTGGATAGGTACTTGGAAGCGAGTGCGTCGCAAATGCTGAAGTTGGCGAACTTCCCGCTGTCGTCCACGCTTCATAATTATCGTAAAACCCGTCTAAAGTAAGGTGCATTTGCCATTCGCCAGGCTCGTCCCAACTCCGCACACGCTCAAAAAAAGGACGGGCACGATTTTCAAAATTTTCATTTTCTCTTAAGAGGGAGTCTGCATGAGCCTGTTCTGCAAAACTTAGCACGTTTGCCGATGGCGAATCTTCACTTAAAAAAAATACTCCATTTAATGGGTCAAAAGCATGCCAGGAATCATTCCACCTTAGTTCAGCCATTGTATGGCCACCAGATAACAGTGTGATTCTTCTAGCTGCATTATCATCGCTTTTGTATAAGCTCCATACAGCCTCTAAAACTCGAGCTTGATAATCACAATCGCCGCAACCATAAACAAACATTACTTTTGGTATGTCTGTGATGATTCTTTCTTCGCGGCCAAAAGGACCCTCGTAAGGCTCGGTTCCTTGGCTTGGGCTCATTACGAAAAGCCGTGTCCAATAGTAAAGGGCAATAGCTTTATCTCGGTCGTTAGCATCCAGCTTTCCTTCTATACGAAGAACGTCTTCCGCCCATCTCCTTGGGCTGGTCGCTTGAGGCCATGATTCCGAAATTACTCCCGGACCGCTTATAACGTTGGCGATCGTATTTGCGGGTAGTAACCCGAAAATTACGATGGCCAGAACAAATCGCATTTATGAGCCCTCCTAAACTAATTCGTCATAATGTTTTGTATGTTAAGCTTGCTTGTCTAGGGCCCCTTATGGATCGGGAAGCGCTTGCTTACGTTTTATGTTATCAACCAGTCTTCTTTGTAGCTTTTCTGGCATCAATTCGGTGGCTCGAATAGGAAAGAGGATTGTGAACAGTGCTTGGTCACCTGGAAGTGCAGATTCTACTAGCGGTGGTATTGGATTGGATATTTGGCGATCCCCGGTGGTTGCCGCATCCGGTAAAAGGCATTGGCTGGCTGGCATTGACGCTAGAAAAGCTATTTCGCAAGTGTTTTTCTCCGTTATTCGCAGGAATAGTAACTGTAATAACGGTAATAGGAATTACTTTAGGGGTTACCTATGCAGTTGTGGAGGGGGCTAGACAAGTTCTGCCTTGGCTGGCCAATGTTGCTTGCGTAATCATAATGTACTTAACCTTTGCGGCCAGAGACTTAGAGCTACATGCAAAGCGAGTATTTCAAGCCCTGGAGCAAGGCAATATTAAAAAGGCGAGAAGTCGAGCGGCTCTCATGGTGGGAAGAGACACTGAAAACCTAGACGAATCGCAAGTGGTGCGCGCTACCGTAGAAAGTGTGGCCGAAAATACTGTGGACGGGGTCATTGCCCCAATTATTTTCGCCTTTTTAGCTGGTCCGCTCGGAGCAATGGCATATAAAGCGGTTAGTACCCTGGATTCTACCTTTGGCTACAAAAACCAGCGATACTTACAATTTGGTTGGGCAGCGGCGCGCTTAGATGATTTGGTTAATTGGTTGCCTGCGCGCCTGACCGCGCCACTGATGGCCATTGGTGCAGGATTGGCGGGTATGCGAGCCAAAGGAGCACTGCGCATTTTCATTCGCGATCACCCAAATCACCCTAGTCCCAATTCTGGATGGCCGGAAGCCGCTATGGCGGGTGCCCTTGGTGTCCGATTGGGAGGCATGAGTTACTATCAAAATCGACCCAGTTGTAAACCAGGTATCGGAGACGCTATTCTTCCTTTAAATCGGGCAATGATCCTTCAAGCGAACCGTCTCACGAAAGTCACCACACTGCTGTTGCTGCTCATGTTGCTGGGAAGTCGCTGGCTATTAAGTTGACATCCTTGCCGCCTAAAGGACGGCGATTCCTACTGAGTTCAAGCAAAAGCCTGAATCGCTCCCCTAGCGCCTTCGGCGCTTGCGCTGTCCATCTCCGCCCTAAAGTACGGAGCTTTTCGCGCATTCTGGTAAAAATGAGTTTTGACACTGGCGAACAGCTTGATAGCTTCTCTGAAAGAACCGACAATGGGGTCTGATGAGCATTCACCTTAATGGTAGGATTATAGGTTTGCGTGACCATGTCTAGCTCCACAGGTACTTGCGCGTTTCGGGGTGAAAAAAGCATGGGGCGATTACGAGCAATCGTAGAGTCCATTCCCGATCATGCTTTTGCTGGTCGCCTTTTGCGTGTCTACGAAGAAGCTTCGCAGACTATTGCAAAAATGGGGCAGCTCGAGTTGGGAAAGTACGAAGATATGGCCCAGACAGGGGTTCCCGCCTCGGAAATGTGGGAGGAAGTTGCTCCGGTTATTCGCGACACCGTGGCAGATGTGAATAGATTGCTTTCTACCGTTCGGGAGCTTTTTCCGCTAGGTACTGCTGGTGGTATTGCCGACTTGATCGGAGAGGCGCTAAGTGAAGTAACTGCCGGGGATACGGAAGAAACCTTGCTAGAAAGGCACAAGGAGGAAGCCTCCCATCACATTCAAGTACTTGCCAATGTATTGGCGAGCGAGGTTTCTAATCTGGGCGAGCGCATGCGTAGTCCAGAAGTAGTGTCTGACCGATGGAATCTACTGGCCGACTTGCAAGAAATTCGCGGAAAATTCCGTTCTATCGTGGGAGACATGGTATTTCTTTCTGCCTTCGCGTTTGCTCCAGTAACGCGGGAACAAGTGGTTCCTGATTATGTTGAGGATGTACAGGAAGCCATCGTCGCCCGGCGCGCAGTGACCGATTTGGCTAGAGAGATGGCAGTTCATCATGGCCACATATCGAGTTCGCGAGCCTCTGAGCTTTCTCAACGGGTTGCAGAATTGATTCGAGACCTTGATAACTTTGGTTGTTCGTCTTCTTACGTGGTTTTGAGAACCGCTGACAAAAGGCGGGTAGTGGAATTTCGCAGTTTTCTACATCGATCTGGTAAAGAGGCAGACCCGGAAAAAATGGCCAAAGCCGTGGCAGAGTTTGCCTACTACGCTCATGGGCTTTCACATATAAATAAACGGGCGTGCTTGATGGAGCGTGACCGAGAAGTGCTGAGTAAATGCGGAATTCTCTTGGAAAGCGCCGAGTTTTTGTGCCAGGAAGAATCTCAATTAAGCGTGGATAGGCTTAAACAGGTTATTGCGCAAGCGAATAGTCTTTATGGCCGCCACCCTTCGTTAGATAGCTATTTGCGTAAAGCGAGAAAACGTGATTTCTCGGCATTGGATTCGTCGGGTCTAAAGTTTGAGATTGAACATTTGCGCGGCTTATTAACTGCCGCGGCAGCATTTTAAAAAAGGTAATCGATTATCGTGCGTAAAAATACTATTGTTTCGAAACATTCTGGCTGGTGGATTCTAAAATTCGTTTTATCGCTAACCTGTTGTTGTTCGCTGGAGGCCATGGCGCAGGAGCGCGAATATTCGTTAGATCATGCCGGCAGCGTGGGGCTTATTGTAGGCGTAGGCCCAGAATATTCGGGGTCAATCAAGGCAGATTGTTTATTCTGCTTGGGCGAACAGACTTTGATTGGTGTTTCGGGATTATTTGATATTGGTGCTACGGTGGCAATCAATCAAGAAGGCGACGAAATCGTTCTTCGAGGGCGATTGGTGCGTTTGTCGTCATCTAATGGTGAATCGCTGCTTTTGGGATATCGTAAGTATTTTGGTCGTGATGAAATAAAAACGTTTGCTTCTTTAGATCTGCAAGCTAGTTTCCGACCAGTGAAAACATTGGGAGCGCGAGGATCATTTGGAGTGATGTATGACTTTTCTCCTATTTTCGGAATTTGGTTGGATGGTGGTGGAAGTTTTGGTTTCGGGTACGGCCGTCGGTTTGGGCTAGAAACCACTATTGGAATGCAAGCTCGTTCTTATCTTTTCGAATAGAGGCATGCTCGGTGCGGATTTGACCCAAGTGCCGGTTGTGTGAGAGGTTGTATGCACACGTAAGGCGCGCAGTAGGGGAGGCGAGCATGAAATGCCCGAATCGAGCGTAAGGCCGCTAGGCCTAGAGTCGATAAACTTAACTCAAATTATAACTGACTGACGCTTCATAGATAGGCATGTGTTCGTACCTCAAGCGGTCTTATCTGGCGCGTTTGCTGCATTCTGCATCATTAGTGGCCAATAGGTAGAAATGATAGCGAATGCAGCCCCAAGCTGGCTGCAGTGAAAAACGGAGGTGGCGATGCCGTCTGATTCAACCGGCATCGACTTGAGAAGCAGCAATGCACGCTGGCTTTTCAAGCAAGATGGGATGCTGTTAGGGCCAGTTTCACTGGCTAAGCTTATTGAACTTCTTAACACCGGTGAGGTGGGTGAGAACACTCTCGTGGCGTTTTCTCAACCCACCCCCAAGTTTGAGCCGTTAGGAAACCTTGAAAGCTTTAGGGTGCATTTGGCAAAGGCCCAGGCCAAGCTTCGTGTCGAAGAGCAAAAACGACAAAAAGGTCGGCAAAGTCGAAAGAGACGAGTATGGCGCACGGCGGTGATAAGTACGCTCGGTATTATTTTTCTGTTTTCCGCAGGACAACTGGCCTGGTGGTTGGCTACCAATCGTCCGTGGGAGTCCAAAATTAACCTTCCTGAACCAGTGATTATAGATGAATTACCCACCATCGAGCTGGCCTCAGCTAGGCCCCGGGAAGAAGAAATAGTTTACCCTAGCGTGGAAAGCAAAATAGCCAAACCGGAAAAACGTACCAAATTTGCTAATCCCAAAACCCATCCTTTCGCGGCAAAATCCCCGGCAGAATTGTTTCCTCAAAAAAGGGCTAACGACCTTACCGTTGTTCGTCAATGGGATCAAAAAGCAATAAGTGCGGTAGTTCGCGCGAACAAACCCCGCGTGCATTTCTGTCTTGCGCGGGAGGCTAGACGTCACCCCAACACTTGGAATGCCCGAGTTCCTATTGAGTTCACTATTGGAAATAACGGGCGAGTGACCAAACTGTGGATCGATAATCCAGAATTCAAGAACGAAAGTGGCAATCTTTATCAATGTATGCTAGCAGAGCTTCAAAAATGGCGCTTTCCTTCATATGAGGGAGAACAAGCAAACGTATCACTAGCATTTCGCATAAAGGCGCGCTAATAGCTTGTTGGAAGGCCTAGTAAGTGGGGTGGGCCCGAAGGTTATATGTCTGTTATATGTCTTATGTCTAAAGAGAGGAAGTTTTGGCTGAGAGTGCACAGAAGGTGGAAGACAGTGTCGCAGGAAATGCAGCTGATCTTTGTTCTTCAAAACAGAGAGAGCCTTTTCGTCACCAAGTATTGTTGACTGCACGAAAGTTTAAATCCAATTGGGTAGAATTAGGAGGCTCGCTAGTTAGAGTTCGACACCAAGGGGCCTGGGAATCCTGGGGATTTACTAGTTTTGAAGAGTATTGCTCAAAGGAGTTACGGCTTAAGCGGCAAACAGTAGCAAAGTTGACTAACTCATATTCTTTCTTGGCGCGGCACGAAAGGCACATCTTTGATGGTGACGGGGAAGTTGTTTCCAATCAGCATCATCCAGTTCCTTCCTTCGAAGTTTTTAGCGTGCTGGCCGATGCTCAAGAACGTGGGCAGCTATCGGAAGAGAACTATCATCAGCTACGCGATTCTATTTGGTCGGACGAAAGACCCCCAGCGACTCTCGCTCGCGAATTAACACAACGATTTCCTCCTCCTTCTCAACCCCCACAAACACCATTGGCCGTTGATAAGACTCTAAAACGTTTAGTGATTTCTGCTAGAAAGGTTGCTATGGAATTGAGGTCTTGTGAAAGGATTCCCAAGGCGATCGCTGAGCGGGCGGAAGCTTTGGTACATGACATAGAGGAGCTGGCGAGCCAGGAGTGATCAGCCATATATTCGTAATAGGAACCAAGAAAGGTGCTCCGAAAAGAATAGGGATGAAAACATCGGGATAAAATAGGCCGAGTCAGCGGTTAGGCAGATAAAAATGAAAAAACGATTCAGTGTGAGGGGGCGGGTAGGTAGGCGCCAAATTTTCGGAGGCAGCGAGTGAGCCGGAAGGGAGAACATCATCCAAATTTGTCCTGTTCCTTTTGCGGGAAAGGGCAGCGGGAAGTACGAAAGCTCATCGCAGGTCCAACGGTTTATATATGCGACGAGTGTATCAAGCTATGCAATGACATCATTGCAGAGGAGAGCGAGCGGGAAGAAAGTAAACCGCAGGTCAATCTACCAACACCGAACGAAATTAAGGCATTTCTTGACGACTATGTAGTGGGACAAGATAAGGCAAAGAAAGTTCTTTCCGTTGCTGTGTACAACCACTACAAGCGAATTTACCAAAAGAAATCTAAACCTCCACGTCCAGGGCAATCGGGAAAGACTTCTAGTGACGATGTGGAGTTAGCAAAATCTAATGTGTTGCTTTTGGGGCCTACAGGGTCAGGGAAGACACTACTAGCACAATCGTTAGCGCGTTTTCTTAACGTTCCCTTTACCATTGCCGATGCCACTAGTCTTACCGAAGCAGGCTATGTGGGTGAAGATGTAGAAAATATCATTCAGAATCTGCTTCACAATGCGGATTATGATTTAGACAAGTGCAGTCGCGGCATTGTCTATATCGATGAAATAGACAAAATCGCTCGCAAAGGCGATACGCCTTCGCCAACTCGTGACGTTGGTGGCGAGGGTGTTCAGCAAGCCCTGTTAAAAATTATTGAAGGAACCAGGGCTAATGTGACTCCGCGTGGTGGTAAAAAGTACAACCAGCAAGAATATGTGCAGGTTGATACCAGCAACATCTTGTTTATTTGTGGAGGCGCATTTCACGGCATAGATGCGAGTATTAGACGGCGAGTAGGAGAAAAGGGGCTCGGTTTCGGAGCCAAGATTGAGCGTAAAGACGAGCGCTCGATCGGGGAATTGTTAACCTTTATTGAGCCACAAGATTTGGTACGTTTTGGAATGATTCCGGAATTTGTGGGTCGACTTCCGGTCATTGCAACCCTCATGGATTTGGGAGAAGAAGATTTAGTACGTATTTTGACCGAGCCAAAAAACGCACTAGTAAAGCAGTATCAAAAAATGTTTGAGATCGAAAAAGTAAAGCTTTCTTTTTCCAAAGACGCCTTGCGCAGTATTGCTCGGGAAGCCATGCGACGAAATGCCGGCGCACGTGGGTTGCGGGCAATCATGGAAAACGCAATGTTGGATGTAATGTATGACATTCCTTATCGCGAAGGAATTAAGGAATGTAAAATTACGGACGGGGTTATTTTGCGAAGCGAAGAACCCCTGCTTTCCTACGAGAAAGAAAAGAAGCTGGCCTAGAGTTGATTAAGAATTTCGGCATCTTGAGTAAGCAGTAGTGCTATTCAAGATGCCGTTTCGAATACCTCTGTACTCCAGGCAAAATGTCAGATTAAGTCAAAACTTCTACACTATAATGCAACTAATTTACAGACCAAAGATGTCGAGCCCCTTGTTTACCAGATTTTTTCCGGTATCTACAATTCCATCAACGGTTTCGCCAATGGATTTTAATACATCTTTTGCAACATTGATCCCTTTACCTGCAAGTTCTTTAAGCGCCTTAATGCCTTCTTCTCCAGCATCTTTTAAAGACGTTACTAGTCCTTCAGCTCCTTTGACGCCGCTGTCGATTCCCCATTTGACTAGATCAGCAGTTCCATCTACACCATAATTAGCCAGAAGCATACCAAGCCCGGCCGGACCGGAAGTAGCTGCAAACCCCAAATTCACTGCTTTCATCCAATCCGGTGCTTTATAGGTATCAGGATTTTCTGCTAATTTTTCTTTTTCGGAATCAAATGCGAGGTCCAAGGCGAGCTCGGCGATTCCAAAACCAATGCCCACGCCTATATCAGCAACAACTCCAATTCCTGTGGCGTCTAATGCTATACCTAGGACCCCATCAACGGTGTTTAGTGAGGCGCCAACAGTAGCAAACATCGCCAAATCTTTGTTCTTGCCGTTGAGATCGATCGCTTCCTTTGTATATTTCGCTGCATCAATCGCACAAGGTACAGCACCTACGGCTGGAATAATTTTTCCTAGTGTCTTAAATACTTTTTCTGCGGCTTCCTTGGTAACGGTAACCCCCATTTTACCGAGAATGCCATCAAGTAACTTTATTGCCTGGCTAGCAACCTTGCTTCCAACCGCCTCGACAGCCGGACCAATTGCCTTCAACCCTTCTTTGAGAATGCCTGCGGGTGCATTGTCAGAAAACTTTAAAAAAGCTTTAAGAGCATCCTTATCCATTTCCTTGAATAGCTTACCCGCCGACTCCGCCGCATCGTCATCTAAATTGACGGCTAGCTTTCCAAGGGATTTGGCAATATCCGGATTTTTTAATGCCTCACCAAGAACTCCATTCTCCATTTCGCCCAAAGATTTTAGTAGTCGCTTTCCTGCGCTAGCATCCAACTCGTTAAGTTGCCCCATTAGTCCTTTCAAAGTTTCCTTGTTATCCACTTTTGAAAGAATTTTTTCTAAATCGTCGCTTCCAACTTTGCTTGCCAATTGATCGAGCTTAGTTAGTTCATCTGCTGAAAGCTCCGTAGCGAGTTTATTATTCAATCCCTTTACCGCTGTATTATTGGCATGATTGGTAGCCTCACTCATTGCTGAATCGACTACCGAGCCAGCATCAGCTACCCCGGCTTTTTTAAGGATATCCTTGAATCCTGATAAGTTTTTTTTAAGATCAGGAATTTCTGCGGCTAATTGAGCTCCTGCAATCGCTTTATCTTTATAGCGCTTTTCTCTTGCAAAGATCGAGTATTTTTGATCTAAGCCTCGAAATGGGAACTTCAATTTCAACTGATCTTAGACGACGAGTTGTAGAAGCATATTTAGCAGGCAGTGGAACATATTCTGAAATCGCAAAAC
>JBNKEI010000202.1:0-3142 GCA_050288705.1 Myxococcales bacterium | reverse complement strand
CATGGCCGCACCAATGGCCATGGCAACTAAATCATTGGCCATTTGCGCGGCTTTCATGGCGGCGCTTAGTCCCATTTCTTCGGCTAACTGAGCATTGTCTTCTGCATCGGCTTCTACTGCTTCTAGAGCGTCGCCGCCGATATCAGCAACCTGAGCAGCGTTTCCGGCTACAGTCATTGCCATCGAAGCAACGCGCATGGCAGTTGCCAGGCCCCGCTTAGCTGCTCCGGCAGGAGGAACTGGTTTGCAATGAAAAGTAATGTCACTCATACGTGCAGCACGACCGCCGCCGATAAAAACATTAGACGACCCGGTAAATACTTCAAAAAATGGAGGTAAGCCGCAACAAGTAGGATTAATTCCCAAATCCCCGCAACGAGCGGCAGGCATGCCATTTATTAGCACGCTTACGCAGGTACCAAACATAACTGGGCCGACAGGGGGAAGGGGAGTAGGAGGAACCGGTGGTGGTCCGCTGGGCGGATGGGCAGGGTGAGCGTGAGGAATGCCCATGGCTAGCGATCCTAAAGTAGCCGCTGGGAACGCTGGAAAAAACTTTGCAATAGATTGAGTTGCTTTGGCAAACCCTTCATTTAATAAATTAAGACCAACGCCCGGCAAGCCCACTACTGAATTAACTGCTTCCGAGGCTGTATGTAGCGCATTTTTAGGGCGCTCGGGAGGTGTTGCCGACTGTTGCTTTTGCAAATACCTAGTCATGGGCTGCACCATCGTTTAATGGAATATTTTTAAGCTCGTTTTCTATTTCGTGGGCTCGATTTAAAGGACCGACCTTCGAATAGGCTTCTTGGAGCCGTTGCAGATGAGAACGTAGCGCGTGAGGCTGATCGGTATTGCGACTAAGCTGGGCTCCATTTTCCCAGCTTTCCAGAGCTTGGTTCATTTTCCCCTGTTTTTCTTGAGATATTCCTCGCCATTCTAATGCCCAGGCTTTGGTTTCCGAGTCCAGCATTTTGGCGGCTATTTGGTCCAGGCAATCGAAATAGTGCTCGGCGTGGGCATACTCTTTTTTTGAATGGGCGAGAATACCCAGATTTTTGATAACTGTTGCCGAAACAATGGGGTTTTTGCCTTTTTCCGCCTCTACTAACGCGCATTCATACCAATATTGAGCTTGCTCGGCATCTTGTTGGCGTGAATGAAGGTCTCCCAAGGAATTCATAACTGTTGCTTGCATGGCAGGATTACTAGTTTGTTGATAATAGGCAAGCAAATGATCCAATTTCTCGGCAGCCGGTTCGAAACGGCCATGAGCGGAGTCAGTAAGCGCAATCATAAGTAATGATTGCATGCGTGCTTCCAGGGGAAGTGATTGATCGTTGGCATCTTCATTCATCCCAGCGTTTACAGCTTCGGGACCAAAATCGAACTCGACTTCCTCCACTCTTCCCTTGGCCATGGTGAGCCACGGATGATCTTTTTGATAAACGGCTTGTTCCCGCAACATTAAGCGGCCTCGCCTCATCCATGGCTCAATAACTCCCGGAGGCGCAAGCGCTAACATAAGCTCATGATAAGCGGGGATATCAGTAATGTTGCTAGGAACAATTGCCCAAATCAATTTGCTGCCTTCTTGCGGAAGCAATTGCTCGCCGAAAGCCACCATTTTTCTTAAACGCTGAGGAGGTAATAAATTCAGATCATTCAATTCACTGGGGAATTTGGGAAGTGGTGGTTTTCCGTTTTCCACCAGGGCTTGAGATGCTAATTGATATTCTTGCTCGAATTGCTTGATGGCTGATTCGACAAAAGCAGGGGAATTGTCGAAATTTCCTCCCAATAGCACAAAAAGGTCTTCGCTAGAGGCTTCGTCAATTTCTCGTAACAATTTTAAAAGAATGGCGGTGTCATTGTCAGCGCAGTGGACAATCAAAACGCCATTTCGTCGCTGTTCGACAAAGCTTAGGAGTCTGTTTTTGGTGCGCTCCAATAGTTTTAGCAAGCCGAATCCTTTTTTCTTTAAGCAACTTAGTTAATTTTTACTATAGCTGCGGAAACATTAACGGTGGTTCCTCCGGTAACAGTTACCTCGTGACCGGAAACTGCCACTCCTGAAGACGCTGCTTGAACCGAGCCAGATTTACCCGCAAGAACAGCAGTAGGGGCGTTGACCATTGCGGTGTTACCGCCACATATGGTGGCAGTTTCGCTGGTGGAAACCAGAGCATTCTTATCTAGCAACACTTGACTGGCGTCCTTGGAATGCATCAATGCATTGGCGTCGAGCACTAATTCTGCACCATCCCCGGCGCTAATAGTAATTTTGCCGGGCTTAATTTCAATGGAACTCCCTCCGCAGGTGAATTTAATATGGTCAGGCGCCTGTTCTTCGATAGTTTTGGAGGCATCAATTTTATAATCGCCGGTAATATTGAGTTTGCTTCCAGAAACCCCTTCCGCGGCTTCTCCTCCGCTAATATTAACGCTCTGACTTCCCTTGATAGTAACCAGCCTATTTTTGTTGACAGTAAGAGTTTGTTTTCCGGTTACGGTTTCGGTCTGGTCTTTACCAATAGTTTGCGTCTGGTTGCCATTAACATTTAAAGTTTCGTCATTATAGACAGTAACCGAATGATCATGAAGCACTTCCTCGCGCATATTTTTTTGCGCATGAATATAAATCTCTTCATTGCCGCTAGCATCTTCAAAAGTAAGCTGGTTATACCCGTTCATATCTTTTTTAGAAGGCACCGAGCGGGTTTTTATAGTCGACTGAGTTTTCTTGTTAGGCAACAAAACAGGTGGGCTATTATAATTATTATAAGCCGCCCCCATAACTATTGGCCGGTCAATATCGCCATCCACAAACTGAACGATAACTTCCATGCCAATACGCGGAATAAACACTGAACCAAACCCCGCCCCGGCCCATGGTTGCAGCACCCGGGCCCAACACATGCGTTCGGAATCTACTAGCTTAGAATCGCGATCCCAGTGGAAACGAATACGCACCCGGCCATGAATATCGGTTTCAATGTTTTCTGAATCTGGCCCCACCACTGTCGCTAAATGAATTCCTCTAATCTTGGGAGGGTCTCCTACTTCGGGAGGACGGTAGGGAACAGTGGAAGGAACACATTTAAATGTATTACGGTAACCGTCTTGAGCGCGTCCTTGGCGA
>JBNKEI010000201.1:0-16801 GCA_050288705.1 Myxococcales bacterium | reverse complement strand
CCTAGCGACCAAGCATTTTTTCGCAAGCTGGGTCTGGAAAGTAAATAGAGCATGCAAAATAGAATCTATAGTAGCAAATTGAAAAACCCGCCGGCAAATGGGGTTTGGGGCGAGAGCCCCGAGTAGAGCGACGGCGAGCTTAGTTTGCCCAAAGCGGAAAAACTAGGGTTTTGCAATTGCCTAAGGGACAAATAATGGCTTTTGTGGCGACTCAAGCACCGCTGGCAGCGCGACGAGGGGGCAAGTAGGCTGAACGGTCACTGAAATCGGGCAAATCAGGTCGAGAATGCGGTCCGGCATCGGCGGAGATAGCCAACTCACGCAATCGGCCGAAAGCTTCTTCGCGAGAAGCATATCGGCTGGCGCACTGCTCACACATTCCAATTACCCGATTATTGAAACCTGTCCATACTAACAAAATACTTGGAGCGCTAGAATTGTCACAATCCACGCAGTTAGGGACATTCTTATTGGACATGTTTTCTCCCAAGCCGAAGGTAATTTTGGCAGTACTTTCGCGTCTCTCAAGGGTGAACGAGTGTCGACAGCCCAAGAAGGGTCGTGGAATGGGTTTGCAATCACTGAGCCTGGCGTGTTTCTATTGGGAATTAAGGCTTAGTTGGCTAGTAGCTAGGTCTCTTAATGGCGGTCATAAAAGCTAAATGGGGCCAAGCTTACCCAAACAAAAAAACCAAATAAATGCTCTGTTTTCTTGCAAAAACTTTTTTCGCCACCAATTAGTAGGTCAAAAAAGCCTTAGCTCCTTTAATTACTGGGAATGCATGGTGACAGGCGATGGCCAGCTAAGTATTGACTGACGGTCATGGGCTTTTTACCTTCCGGCTGCAGCTCCAGGACACGCAAAGAGTCTTTTCCGCAAGCTATTTCTAATCCCTGAGAATCAGCAGATAGAATTTCGCCCGGTTGTCCTTTTCCTTTGCCGACTTCAGCGTTCAGAAGCTTAAATTTTTTACCCGCCAGAACACAAAATGCACCTGGCCAAGGGTTAAATCCGCGCATGCGCGATTTTATTTGCGTTGCAGGAAGAGAAAAATCAATGCGGCCATCCTCCTTCTTTAGAAGAGGTGCATAAGTCGCTTGCGAATGATCTTGCGCCTGGGGAACAAGCTGGCCGCTTAAATATTTCGGAAGGGCCTCTAGCAGCAATTGAGCTCCTAACCGGGATAGTTTGTCGTGCATTGATGCTGCGGTGTCGTCAGACTGAATGTACATTTCCTTGGAGCAAAATACTGGCCCGGTATCCAAGCCTTCTTCCAAGACCATTAGCGAGACCCCGGTTTTTTCCTCTCCATTAGCTATTGCCCACTGAATAGGAGCGGCTCCTCGATATTTGGGAAGTAGTGAGGCATGAACGTTTACGCAACCCTTTCGAGGAACCGCTAGGATCTCTGGAGGTAAAATTTTTCCATATGCTGCAACCACAATTACGTCTGGTTGCAGGGGTCTAATCTGCTCATGGAAGCAAGTGACTTTAAGTTTTTCTGGCTGGGCAACATTGAGCCCATGTTCCAACGCCCACTTTTTAACCGGAGGAGGGGCAAAGCTTTGCCCTCTTCCTTTAGGGCGATCGGGTTGCGTAACTACTAGCACCACTTTTCCTAATTTCGCTGATGCCTCTAAAGAAGGTACTGCAAAATCGGGCGTTCCCATGAAAACAATGCGGGCATCAGTATCGGTGGGTGGCATGCATCCTCCCTAATTAAGCGCTCGGGCCGAAGACCAAACTTAGGTTGCCGGCGGAGAAGGGACCAGCGAGCCTTTGTCGTTTCGGAAAGCTGTTCTCGCCCAACGCCAGACGTAGTCCCAAAGAGCCATAATCATTGCACAGGTTATTAATACTACTGGCCCCATAATAAAAGTCTCTGCCAATGTAAGATTAGGACCTATGCGCGAACGAAGCCCTCTAATGCCTGGCACGCCGTAAATCACCAAAAGATGAAGTACGTATACCGAAAGTGCATTAGAGGAAATGCTTTTTAGCCAAACAGGAGAGGATGCTTTAGCAACTAAAAACGACAGAATACTAAAGAACAGCCAGGCGCCTCCAATGCGGGTACATAGAAGTACAGTATTGGCTGACGCAGGCACATTGGAGGGATGCTTTATCAAGGTCCCTAATAATAGGCAACTGATTGCAATACTTCCTACCAAGTAAGCAAGACGGGTGGGGGAGTTTTGCAGAGGTCGCCAATCGAGATAGAGCCTGCCCAAGGCAGCACCTAAAAAAACATGTGCCATATAAGGAAAAAGGGGAAATAGCGAGGGGAATGGTGAGCTACTAGATACTCGAATAGCTTGGGAAAAAAACAACGGAAGAGAAGTAGTGGAAGTGTTAATGGCAGGCGCCAGGCCAATTGCAATCAAGGCTATTGCCAATGATATCCAACCAAAGGCCTTTTTGTTGGGAAGAATAAAGATCAGTAGATGGATGATAAAAAGAGAAACCGCAATGCACTGTAATACTCCAAAGCGCAGCAGATATGCCCATTGCTCCGGCGTGTATTTGAGTAAGGAAATCCAACGTGGCACGTGGAAAAGGTAGCCAATGATCATCAGAACAGCTATTCGCCGTAAGCGGGCATACAACTTGGGATGGAATTGAGAATAGTCGTTCCAATGAGGGTCGCTAGCTACGACTACCGCCAACCCCGAGAGCATAAAAAATAGGGGAGCGGTAATTCCCCGTAAATGCCAGTAAGTCTGAAAGAAAACCGTGGACTTAGCGGCTTGCAGTAAAAGGTTGTCACAGACATGGGCTTGCACCATCAGCAACATGGCAAAAGTTCGGCCAGCATCAATAAAAGCGAATCGAGGTCGGCGTAGTGAAGTCAACGTTGGAGGCATGCTATCTCGCTATCGTAATCACCAAAAACTTATGGCTTAAGAATCATTAGAATTATTAGACATCGAGGTTTTGAACCTCCAAAGCATTTTTTTCAATAAACTCGCGCCTAGGCTCTACCTGGTCGCCCATTAAGACAGTAAAGATCTCATCGGCTTCGACCGTATCGTCAACTTTTACTTGAAGCAGCGTGCGGCTGGCAGGAGACATGGTGGTTTCCCAAAGTTGGTCAGGGTTCATTTCTCCTAATCCTTTGTAACGCTGTATGCTTTGCCCTCGAGAAGCTTCCTTTTTCACTGCTTCTAACAAATGTTGAACGCAAGTAATGCCCTGCTTGTTACTTCCCGTTACCATGGTATATGGTGCAGAGCTGGCGATCTGATATATGCTATTGTATATTGTACGCAGCTCGACAAACTCCGGGCTCTTCAAAAAGTCATAGTCTATTAATGTTTTGCGTTGTGCTCCGGTAACGTCGGAAGTAAAAACTAAAGTTTCTCCTCCATGTTCTGGATTTGGCTTGCGGGTGACCGTTTCCAACGCTCGTACAATCTCCGGAAAGTGAACGTGGGCGAACTTGGTGGCTAGTTCCAGTTGAGTATTTAAGACCTTGGGATCGCACAAGCTCTGAATGTCTAAAGAGCTTGCTTGGATCAATGCATCTACTATTCGTAGATCGCGACGCCGCCCGATTCGTTCCAAAAGATTCTGGTATTGAGCAATTTTTTGAAGCAATTCACGAAATGGCTGGCCTTCTAAAGATGAACCGTCAGCAAGCTCGAGTTTGCAAAGGCTGGTTCCAATTTCTAGCAAGTAATCGATTAAGGCATTTTCGTCTTTTAAATAGTTTTCTTTTTTTCCGCGAGTAATTTTATATAGTGGAGGTTGCGCAATATAAAGGTATCCTCTTTCCACCAGTTCTGGCATTTGTCTATAAAAGAAGGTTAGCAGTAATGTTCGAATGTGACTTCCGTCTACATCTGCATCAGTCATTAATATAATGCGATGATAGCGCGCTTTGTCGGGTCGATAACCGTCATCCCCATTATTATCTCCGCGTAGGCTACGGATTCCGGTGCCCAAAGCAGTAATAAGGGTAGTTATCTCTTGCGAGGTAAGCATTTTGTCGTAACGTGCTTTCTCTACATTAAGAATTTTTCCCCGCAAAGGAAGGATAGCTTGAAAACGTCGATCGCGTCCCTGCTTGGCCGAACCGCCTGCGGAATCACCTTCAACGATATACAATTCGCATTTAGAAGGATCTCGTTCTTGGCAATCAGCCAGTTTGCCAGGCAAGGAAGCAGAGTCAAGTGCGCCTTTGCGCCGAACGGTCTCCCGAGCTTTGCGTGCAGCAATACGGGCTCGGGCAGCATCTCCTACTTTGGAAGATATTTTTTTGGCGACACCAGGGTTTTCTTCTAGAAACGACCCCAGCTTATCACTAATAATTCCTTCTACCGCCCCCTTTACCTCGGGGTTAATAAGCTTGTGTTTAGGTTGGCTATCAAATGCCGGGTTAGGTAATTTGACCGAAATAACCGCTACTAATCCCTCGCGCGCGTCGTCGCCGCTGGGCGATTCTTTCAAGTCTTTCCATAAACTATTTTTTTGCGCGTAACTATTTATAGTTCTGGTTAGCGCGGCTTTAAATCCAGCTAAATGCATACCTCCTTCGTCGTTATATACATTGTTTCCAAAGCAAAATACCATTTCATCATAGGAGTCGTTATACTGCATGGCGACTTCTACCTGAATTTTGTCGGTTTCCCCGTGAAAATATACTGGTTTTTCAATTAAAACCGTTTTATTTTTATTTAAATGTTGTATAAATTCTCGAATGCCGCCATCATATTTAAATTCATGAAATCTTCCGGTGCGTTCGTCAGAAATAGTAATGCGCAAACCAGCATTTAGAAACGCGAGTTGACGAAGTCGCTGGCTAAGAATGTCGAAATTAAAAACATGATCGCCAAAAATTAGTGGATCGGGTTTGAATCGAATGGTAGTGCCACGTCTTTCCGTGTCGCCAGATATGCTAAGCGGTATTTTGGGAACGCCTAGCTCATAATGCTGGGTGTAGACTTTCCCGCCACGGAAAATTTCGATATCAAGGTATTCGGACAGCGCATTGACGCAAGATACACCTACGCCGTGCAATCCCGCCGATACCGCGTATGACTCGTTATTAAACTTGCCTCCGGCATGCAGCACAGTCAGCACTACCTCAGGGGTGGGCCGATTTTCAGTGGGGTGCATCTCGGTGGGAATTCCTCGCCCGTCGTCAACCACGCTCACCGAGTTATCAACATGAATTATCAAATCGATATTTTTGCAATACCCGGCCAGTGACTCATCAACAGAGTTGTCTATCACTTCCCAAACAAGTTGATGAAGCCCGGTGTCGTCAGGAGGGCCGATATACATTCCTGGCCGCTTACGTACTGCTTCTAGGCCCTCAAGCACTGTTATACTTGCCGCATTGTATTCTTGGGGGTGGCAAGATGTCTGATTGGTATTATGGTTTTCCAAGTCTTCCTGTGCAGTCTCCAAAGATTTTCACCTCGCGCGAATCCGAATCCCCTCTGAAGTCTGGATGTCTTGGGGATATTGAGAGAAGGCTGTTGATTCGCAAACCACTATGTTTAACACGGAGTTCGAGGCGTCTCAACATGTCTTGTCGTGTAACTTTGCTGTTCGATGTAGGGTATGGAAGAATCCTACCTTCATAACTGGCTGGAGCTAGTTTTTTGCATTTGTCTCCTTCTTATCAAGCTCCGTATCGACTGCTGCCTAGGGGGGGCGGGCGGTGAGATCTAGTTGATGCTCAGCTTCATCAGCTGGAAGTAGCATGCTCGCTCCGTCTCTCGATCGGGCAATATTAAGATGAATAGGAATTCCATCTAGCAAGGCCTGATTTCCATTCCAATTGTGAAATATTAGTATTCGCTTGCAACTCGGTGCGTATTCTCCCGAGACTTGCCATCGTATGGCTAATTGGTTTCCTGTCTTGGTTATATCAAAATTTGTTAGGCGGTATCGATGGTTTGTTTCTTGAGGGTGAGTTGAGCCATCGTCTTCATACAAGGTAAAGCTTCCATTTCCTGGCCAAATATGGATATCCATTTCCGACCGATTAATGGAGCTGGTATTCATGGCAGGTTTCCACATAGGAAGCACAGCCCCAGCTCGGACAAAAATGGGTATTTCTTCCAGGGGGGCTGAACATACAATATGTTTGCCACCCTCATATTCTTCGCTGGTTCCCCATTTATACCAATTACCTTCTGGCAAATATACCGCGCGTGCACATAATCCAGGCGACAAAACTGGTGCAATAAGAATATTTGCTCCCAACAAAAATTCATCATTCAAATTGAATGTTTTAATGTCGTTAGGATAATGCCACACTAATGGACGCATAACTGGGGACCCGGCTTGAGAGGATTGATAAAATAAAGTATATAAATATGGTAGTAATTGATAGCGCAGTTCAATGTATTTTTTGCATATTTTTTCAATATTTTCGCCGAATTCCCAGGGTTCTTGGTCGCGTGTTTGTGCAGCAGAATGATTGCGGCAAAAGGGAAAAAATGCCGCTGCCTGGGTCCAGCGAGCCAGCAACTCGCCGTGACAATGATCGACGAAGCCTCCGATGTCTACTCCCACAAAAGGCATTCCGGAAAGCCCCAGGTTTAAAAGCATAGGAATGCTGGCGGCTAGGTGCTCCCAGCAAGAATGGTTATCTCCGCACCAAAGAGCGGCTACGGTTTGGGTTCCCGAGTAGGCGGAACGAGTAAGAATAAATGGACGCTCTTGGGTGTAAAAAGCGCGCATCCCTTGAAAAGTGGCGCGAGCCATTTGTAAAGCATAGGTGTTGCGTGCAGAAGTATGAGGCAACAAACCGTTTTCATGACGCGCTTCCATCAGTGGTGAATCCAAATCGGTGCAAGCCGGCTCGTTCATGTCGATCCAAATTCCACTGGCTCCACTTATTTCCATCCACTGAGCAATTTTTTTGGCCCACCAATCGCGCGTTGGCGATTGATGAAAATCGGGGAACGCGGTTACTCCTGGCCAAACTTTGCCGTGAAATTCTTCGCCATTAATTTTGGTTATAAAATGTCTGCCTACGTGACCTTCTTGATATATCTGGTAGTCGGAATCGACTTTTACTCCCGGATCGACGATGGTCACCATGCGGATACCATTTTTGCCCAGGTCTTTCGCTAAGGTGCCAAAATTAGGAAAAGCTTGGGCGTTCCAAGTAAATATTCTGAATTCGTCCATGTAATCAATGTCGCACCAAATAGATTCTAAAGGAATATGGCGGGTAAGAAATTCGTGTGCGATCTTTCGAACTTCGGATTCAGTGCGATAACTCCAGCGACATTGATGGTATCCTAGCGTCCAAAGTGCCGGAAGCGGCATTCGTCCAGTGAGGCAAGTGTATTGCCGCATTATATCTGGCAGGCTTGGACCGGGTAATAAGTAATAAGTCAATGATTGAGCGGGAACCGAAAACTCATATTTTTGCTCATGGCGAAAATCAAATTGAGAAAACTCGGGGTTGTCTACAAAAATGCCATAGCTTCCTTCGATTCCGTGAACTATGAAAATTGGGATACTGGCATACATTGGGTCGGTACTGTGCCCAATTCCAGCGCTATTTTCCAATAGTATATCGCAGGTGCGCATGGTATACTTACGAAAGCGTTTATCCAGCCAGCCGGTTTTTTCTCCTAATCCATAAATGACTTCACCCGGGACCAGTTCTTTTTGAATTGCCAGGCATTGATTTCCGTTTTCTGTAGGCCCTGTCCCTATCTGGATATCTTTTGCTAGTGAAGTTCTTCCTTTTGTTTGGAAGCTTAAGGTAGCAGTTTCCAATCTTACATCGATACTTATTTCTGGAGCGTACACTCGTATTTTGTCTGGTTGGTTTTCTAGAGAAAGCGAAGGCAAGTCAGTTTTTTCGGAGGGAATCTCCAGGACCGACGTATGGTAGTTATTCTGATTTTCTCCAAGCTGCCAGCGAATTCTTATCGATTCTCCTGGGGCAGTGGCAATTTCCATTACTGCTTGTTTGGTTTGAAAAATAATCCCGTTTTTCTCTTTTAGAAACGAAGTGATTGGGCCAAAAGGCACAACGTCAGACAGGGTTAGTTTCATCGTCGCTCCCAAGAGAGGTCTTCATAAAAATTTGACCGCTATCCAACCAGGAGCAAACAGAGATATCAAGGCCAAACCTACCGTAGCAGTTTCCCTGTATGGGAAAAGACTTGACGGAGGCCGGGGTTCATGGCTATTAATCTTAGTTATGCATGTATTATCAAAGTCATCGAAGTTACATCGACTACTAAGCCAGGCGGAAGAGGTACCGCGCGCCTGGTGATTAGACGCCGCCTCTTTCGCCGGAAACTTCGGCCGGAGAGGTGATTTTGGCAGAATAGCTCTTCGGCCGCCATCTAATATATATAGCCCAAGGAGCTACTACCATGTCAGAGATGCCTTTTCATAAGTATCGCCCTTTCCCAAGAATTTCACTGCCCGATCGTCGCTGGCCAGAAAATAATCTGACCCATGCGCCAATTTGGTGCAGTGTCGATCTGCGTGATGGTAATCAAGCTTTGGTTGATCCCATGGGATCAGAACGCAAATCCAAAATGTTTGATTTGCTTGTTCGCATGGGATTCAAGCATATTGAAATAGGTTTTCCTTCTGCCTCTCAATTAGAATATGATTTTACTCGACAGTTAATTGAGCAAGATCTTATTCCTGATGATGTTTCTGTGCAGGTATTGGTACAGGCGCGGGAACCTCTTATTCGTCGTACTATGGAAGCAGTGCGGGGGGCAAAACGAGCAATTATTCATCTTTATAATTCCACGTCTGAGTTGCAGCGGCGAGTCGTATTTGGAAAAGATCGCCAGGGAATTATGGAAATAGCTTTAAAAGCTACCCGTCTTATTCAAGAGCTTGCCGCGCAAATGCCGGAAACGGAAATACTGTTAGAGTATTCGCCGGAAAGCTTTAGTGCTACGGAGGTAGATTTTGCGGTAGAAATTTGTGATGCGGTGATTGAGTTATGGCGTCCTTCCCCTAAAAACAAAATGATTTTGGATTTGCCGGCAACCGTCGAAGTAGCCGGCCCGCATGTATATGCCGATCAAATTGAATGGTTTGGTCGCCATTTAAAAGGACGTGATAGTGTAATTTTAAGCGTGCATACTCATAATGATCGGGGGACGGCAGTTGCTGCTGCCGAACTGGCGCTAATGGCAGGCGCTGACCGGCTGGAAGGTACTTTGTTTGGAAATGGCGAACGTACTGGTAATGTAGACCTTGTTACTGTAGCAATGAATTTGTTTTCTCAAGGGGTAGATCCCGAATTAGATTTGCGCGATATCGACAGTATTCGTAAAGTGGTGGAGGAATGTAATCGTTTGCCGGTAAGCCATCGTCATCCTTACGTAGGTGAATTTGTATACACTGCTTTTTCTGGTTCGCATCAAGATGCTATTCGCAAGGGTCTGGTAGCTCTGCATAAAAGCAAAGGCAAATTTTGGGAAGTACCATATCTGCCAATTGATCCCGCTGATGTGGGACGAACGTATGAAGCAGTAGTGCGCATTAATAGCCAATCTGGAAAGGGAGGAATAGGCTATATTCTGGAGAAGGAATTGGGAATTATTCCTCCGAAAGATGTCCTGGTCGAATTTAGCGGAATTGTTCAAAAAATGACTGAAGATTCCGGCGCGGAAATGAAGCCAGAGGAAATCGTGGCGGCATTCCAACAAAAGTATTTGCTTACAGATGTTGGTTCTTCGGCTCTAGAAAAGGCATCGGAACTTTAAAAAAGCGAGTTGATTTTCTCTCTCCGAGCGGAGTGAAGGCTGGCTTTGGCCGGCCAAAGGGAATGCCCATTGCATTAGCCGGCAAGGCGCTTGCTTGCCTCTCTTCAGTTGTTTGTCAATCGCCTGAGTAAAATATCTTCAACATTTCGTCTTGAATCTAAAATTGATAGCACGTATACATTTTTATCTGATACTCGGTAAACTATTCGCCAAGGTGGGGTAATCAATTCTCGATACGTTAATATTCCTTGTCCTTGTAGTTCGGGTACAATCCGGCCGCGTTCAGGATGGGTATAAAGGTTTGAAGTGGTTTGCTTTATTTTATCTAGTATATTTGATGCACTAGCAGGACTCTCGATAGCTATAAAGCTAATAATTTCTTTTAAATCACTTTCAGCAATACCGGCCCAAATTATTTGATATGTTTGACTCATTTATGCTTATCTTTTAAAAAAGCTTCTACATCGTTGAATACATCCTCCTGGCTTCTTGCTTTTCCATTTCTTATATCAACTTCCCCTTGTGAGATCAGCTTTAATATTCCGATTGCATTTCGCATGTCTTCATAGCTTTTGGGGTCTTGAAGAACTGCCCGAGGTTCTCCATTTTGGGTAATTATCACCGGTCGGTGAGTTTCATTAATTTGATTCAGCAAATCCGCAGCCCTGGATTTCAGATAGGTAACCGGCTTTATATCGTTCGTAATATTCATTTTTTTTCTCCAGTTCTAATATAGTACCATATTCGGACCGATGTCAACCGCTACATTTTTGGCGGCAAAACTCTCTGTCGCTAGTCGGGGGCTTGCCCCAAACCTCCTTTGCAAGCGGGTTTTGCAAGGATATTTAAATTATGTTGAATTACTGCCTGCCTAATCGATGGAATTTCGTTTGCTTCGATAATACCTCGTTCGACAAAAAATTCACCAATGGGACGCTGCAATTGTCGTTGGCGGCCTAGCATAGCGAGCAGTTGGAAGCGAGTGAGTAACCCGTGGCGCAGAGCGTGTTCGCCAAAAGGAGTAGAATAGGCTTTTTCGATTCGTCTGGATTCGATGATTTCGCACACATCTTCTTCGGAAAGAAATCCAAATTCTATGGCAATTTGCCCAATAGCTGGCCTTTGGCAGCGCTGCCAGGCGATTGCATCTAACAGTGTTTGATAAGAAATTCGTTTTGTATAATAAAGTAATTCGGCAAATCGCAAGGGTTTTCGTGGAATTGGACCACAATGAAAGTGCCTTTGGCGATTTTTATTTTCCTTGCGAAGAGGTAATTGTAAATACGCTGTGCAAAGAAATTTATATGCATTTGATACCGCATGGAATTCGCGTTCGAGCAGCTCAGAAGGTTTGCCCAACGAACTCGCTCGGTCAGGGTGCGTTTCAAAGGCGCGGCGCCGGAATGCTGCCCTCAGCTCTCGATGCCATTCGCCCGAACCAATTTGCGGAAGGTCTTCAGTGCCGAATAATAACGCTGCTGCTCGTAATACTCTCGCTGCGTGCTCTTTTTCGCTCACAGTCTACTCCGGGAGGCCGAGAGCCAAGTATTGGGGGGGGGTAAAGATTGGTGGTTGCTCCAACCAGTTTTTGTTTGCCAACCGTAGACTTGCCTTTGGACATAATCTGCTTCTCTGCATCCCTATGATTTTAACTCTTCTCCCAGAGGGCTAATCTAGGCACACAAGTTCACTTCGTTCCCGAGCTTCACTTAGGGAGGTGCTTGGGTATGCGTTTAATGTAGGGCAGGGGCGATGCGAAAAGCTTTTTCCCCGGGTACACGGGACCAATCTATTTTCAAACCATTCTACTCATCAGTTCAAGTAATCTTGTTCGGTGTCTTAAGTCGATGGACAAGGAAGGGCAATCGGGGTAAACCGACGTCATGCAATCAGGTTTTGTCTCTTCCGCTCCCAAAGTGGTGCTCGTAGATTCTTTTCTTCATCCGCTGGATAACGCTATGGCAGCGGCGCGTACTTGTTATAGCTCGCGAATAATTACTGCCCAAGAAGTTGCAAAGGACCAAGCCGCCCGTGACTTGCGTGATCGGATTTTTCGCGAAACTTATGCCGCCGGTCACCACACTATTGTGCAGCATTCCCACTTTCAATTCACTATCGAGAATGTTTCCCGACAGTGCGTATGGTCTTTTTTACATGCTCATCCTTTTTATAATAGCGAGCAAACTAGTCAGCGTTACGTAGAGGTTAAGCCAGGTAATTTTTTGATTCCTTGCCTGCGGCCGGCAGAAGACACTCTTTACCGGAATGCTCTGCAACGCATGATGGTTGCCTACCAACAGCTAGTGGAGTTGCTTTTTCCAGTAGCTAGCAAAGAATATTTTCGCATTTTTTCCGGAAGAAAGAATTCTTCTGAGCGCTGGGCAGGGGAAATCAAAAAAAAGGCCCAAGAAGCAGCTCGCTATGCGCTACCAATAGCGGCCTTTACTCAGCTTCACCACACCATTAATGGGTTGTCCTTATTACGCTATTACCGCTTAGCCAAGCAGCTCGATGTTCCCCGAGAAACGGCACTAGTGGTAGAAGCTATGGTAAAAGAAGTTAAAGCGAGGGCCCCTCTTTTTTTAAGTCAAATGGAGGATGCTTATCCCCTAGAACAAACTTTGGAATATCAGGCTTTGGTTCAGACTCGCGGAATTGAGCCTGGAGGAAAAGAGGCGGAAGTCTTTGTTCAGGAATTTGATCAGTCTTTGCAAGGCAGAAACTCCTGTTTAGTGGACTACTCGGGTCAGGCGCAAGCTACTCTTGCACAAGCAGTGCGTGCAGTTTTGGGGTTATCTACCGGCCGGCTTTCCGACGAAGAGGCTATTGGGATGGTTCTTTCTCCTAGTAAGAATCCCTACCTCGCCGAGACTTTGCGCCTTTCTACGCTTTCCAAGTTAATGCGGACGCTGGCTCATCCGTACTATACTTTTCGCAAACGGCTATCACATACCGCTGATTCGCAGGATCAGCGTCACCGAATGGTGGTTGGGTCCCGGCCGGTGATGCACACACACTATCGGCCGGGAGTTCCCGATTTTATTGCTCCGGAGCTAATTCGCGTGTGTCCGCAGGCGCAAGACTTGTTCGAGCGAGAAATGAAGAGCACCTTTGCTGACATAGATCGCTTGCTATCTTCCGGAGTAGAGCCCGAAAAGGCGTTTTACCTATTACCCAATGCCTTTCCTATTCGCTTTCAAGAAAGCGGAGATTTGCTTCATTGGCATCACAAATGGACTACGCGGTTGTGTTTTACTGCCCAAGAGGAGATTTGGCGTGCTTCGCGTGAAGAAGTGGAACAAATTCGTTCTGTTCATCCTCATATTGGAGAGCACCTGATGCCTCCCTGTCAGTTGCGAGAAAAATCCGGGGTTCTTCCTCGATGTCCAGAAGGGGCACGGTTTTGCGGAGTACCAGTTTGGGAGCAATCTCTTGGCGAACTGCAACGAATTTTGTAAAGCAAGGGTGCAAATTTGGCAAAGATGACAGTGGAAGGTATCTCTTAGTGCTCTAGTTATGCTATTGGGCCTAGGTAGCCGAACCGTTAAGTGGCTGGAACACTAGAGGATCGGTCTGTCAAGAAGAACTCCATAATATTTCTTTTTTGCGTTCGGATGGAAACGAGATGTCGCCTTTTTCTGATCCTTCTTCGGGAATCACTACTGTATTGAAAAGAATCATGGCTCCTCTGCTAGCCTCGTTAGAATCAACCTGCCTGCCAGAAACTCTGCGCAGGGGTCGTTCCTATGAGGCAGAGGGGAGAGTAAAAATTGTTGCACTGCATGATAACAAAGTGCGGGCAGAAGTAGTGGGCGTGGATGAAGCCCCCTACGAGGTTAGTATAGGATTAGAAGAATCGGCTCGATCTACCTGCAATTGCTCGGAATGGGGCTCTTGGGATGACCACTGCAAGCACGTAGCGGCTTTGGTTTATGCTTTGGAAAAAGTGTCGCGGGGAGATGTCTCTCATCGAATTTTGGCGCTAACTACTCCTTGCCCGGTTGAGCCGGCGGAACGAAAATCGGTGCCCGACTTGGATGAAGTACGCCAGTGGCTAGGTGTGGGAGAGCAAACCTACGCTTTTACTTATGATTTGGAAATCCGTAATGGGATAGCGTTGGGAATCGCCCGTTCCGATCGCGCGCGTGGTGCTCGCTGGGCGCAAGTAGCAACCTACTTGAAAGGCAGTGGATTATCGTCTAACGACCGCAAGATATTTGCCGCTTTGGAAGGGGTGCCTCGTGATGCTTCCGGGCGCTACTTTCTCTCTTCCGGGATTGCTGGTGGACTGCTAGAGGCGCTTTCCAGTTCCACAGTAACGCACGCCGGCAAAAGGCTGTCGTTTGCCGTTTATCCAGCTCATTTTTTTGGTGAAGTTCGTCTGGAAGAAACTCACCACATTATTGGTTTGCGATTGCGGCAATATGACGGAGTAATGGTAGCGCTAGAATCGGTTCAGTTCCTTTCCGAGACCCCGGTTTGGGCCTTGATAGGTACAACCTTACAAAAAATACAATCTTCAGTTCCCTTAGAACAGATAGTGCGCTGGAAAAGTCGACCAGAACTGCGACTGGCGCGTGAGGCCAGCGGAGCGATTGATTTTGCTTTGGGCAGGCTGCGGCAACTAGGGATTATTCTCGATGCTGGTGGAGAAATTGCTTCCATCGCTCCCGTTTTTGTTCTTTCGTTAGATGGAGACGGCGATTCAGCCAAAGCATTGCTAGCTGTACGCTACGACGACGTGGAGCTGCCATTGACTATGGCAGGAGCAGCTACTCACGTAACTACTGACGGTCGGTTGCTTAGTCGCGATGTTGCTGCGGAAAAAAAAGCGGTAGAAACGCTACTGCAATGCGGGCTTGCCCATGGAAATGGCGCATTTGTAGCAAAGGGCGATCGTGCGGTGGAGTTTTGGACTCGAGGAGTCCAGGGAGTTCCGTCTGATTGGATAGTGTATGGACCAAAGCCTTCACAGGTGGTGAAATTGCGTTCCCTCACTCCACATCTGGCTCTAACGCAATCTCCTACTGGTTGGTTTACTTTGGAAATTGCTTTTGCCGAAACTGATCAGTCAATTGATCTGGCGCGGCTACGACCATTGCTAATATCCGGAAGACGCTACGTTCCGCTCAGCGATGGAAGCGTAGGGGAGCTGCCTAGAGAAATTGCCGAGTATATGCGTGCTTTCTTAGAAGAAACCGGAGTAGAACCAAATGGAGGCACGGTAGAGCTGGCCCCTTACGAAGCAGGAGAGGTGGAACGGCTAATTGGGCTGGTGCCCGACGCGATGGTAGCGCCCGATGCGCGGAGATTTTTGGCGGCGTTACGTGATTTTCATGGAATTGAATCAGTAGAAGTGCCCACTGGATTAAAAGCTGATTTGCGTCCGTATCAGCAAAGAGGCTTAGATTGGCTTTTGTTTTTGCATCGCAATGGAATGAGTGGTGTGCTTGCCGATGACATGGGGTTGGGAAAAACCATTCAAGCCCTCGCGCTTTTTTTAAGAATTAAAAAGGACGAAGGGAAAAAAACCAATTTAGTAATTGCGCCCACTTCAGTATTAACGAATTGGCAGCGGGAAGCAGGAAAATTTGCTCCCAGTCTTAAGGTTGTAATGTATGACGGTCCAGACAGAGAAAAAAAGCGCGAGTCTTTATCCAGTTATGATTTAGTATTGGCTTCTTACGCTATTTTGCGGCGCGATGCGGAGATACTAAAAAAAATTCCATTTCGTTATGTGGTGCTGGATGAAGCGCAGCATGTCAAGAATCCTGCTTCGGCGGGAGCAATAGCTGCTCGCTCGCTTTCTAGTGAAAGAAGGCTAGCCTTAACCGGAACGCCACTAGAAAATCGATTGTTCGATTTATGGTCATTGTTTCATTTTCTTATGCCCGGGTTCTTGGGAACCGAAACCCAATACCGCAATCGGTATGTCCGTCCCATTGAAGTAGACGGAAATGCGGGAGTACGCGACCGCTTGCGGCGCCGGGTGCACCCTTTTATTTTGCGAAGACTTAAGGACGAAGTAGCAAGAGATTTGCCTTCTCGAACTGATACCATTTTGCCAGTAGAACTTTCTCCCGGACAGCAAGCTTTATATAGGGAAATGCTTAAAACCGCTAATGAGCGCGTGCAATCGATTATTGCTCAGGTAGGATTTAAAAAGGCCCGCATTAGCATTCTTACTGAATTGCTGCGATTGCGGCAAGTTTGCTGCGATCCCCGATTGTTAAAGCTTCCACCTGGAACAAGACTGCCGCCTTCTTCTAAATTGGACGCTTTCGGAGAATTGGTAAGGGACATCCTGGGAGAGGGACATCGAGCGCTGGTATTTAGTCAGTTTACTGAGATGTTAGAATACCTTACGAATTTTGCGGACGATGAAGGAATTAGGTATGAGTATTTAGATGGATCTACTCCTTCCATGGAAAGACAAGAAAGAATTGATCGGTTCAATGCGAAAGATGGACCGCCACTATTTTTTCTAAGTTTAAAAGCTGGCGGTACAGGGTTAAATCTTACCGCCGCCGATTACGTAATTCATTACGATCCTTGGTGGAATCCAGCAGTAGAGCAACAAGCCATTGATCGAACTCATAGAATTGGACAGACCAAGCCAGTATTTAGCTACAAGTTAATAACCATGGGAACAGTTGAAGAAAAAATGTTGGGCATGCAGGAGAGAAAAAAGGGCCTTGCTTCCGGAATTTTGAGCAGTGACGATGCCATTGGGAAGGTTATCTCTGAAAAAGATATTGAAGCGTTGTTTACTTAATTATTGACCCCCTTTTGCAAAAAAGGGGGTATTTGCTTGCTAAGCAATATAGAGCACGATTGTCGTGGCAACTCTTCGCTTAACTGGCTTTAGCTGACGATTTTTCAGACCCATCATCCTCATCAGTTTCATCACATTCGTCAGTTTCATCACATTCGTCAGTTTCATCACATTCGTCGGTTTCATCACATTCGTCGGTTTCATCACATTCGTCGGTTTCATCACATTCGTCGGTTTCATCACATTCGTCGGTTTCATCACATTCGTCGGTTTCATCACATTCGTCGGTTTCATCACATTCGTCGGTTT
>JBNKEI010000200.1:0-61001 GCA_050288705.1 Myxococcales bacterium | reverse complement strand
CGCTGGCGCCCAAATCGCCAATTGGATTCCTGCTGCCCTTTATGGCCAATCGATTAATGCACTGGCTATCAATGGAAATACCTTATGTATTGGTGGTCAACTAACCAGTATCAGAAGCGAGACCAGAAACAACCTTGCGGCCATAAAATCCGATGGCACCCTGGACCAAAATTGGAAACCCGATGCTCACGACCGGGTTGATGCATTGGCAGTAGGAGGAGAAACCATATATGCTGCGGGCTATTTTTATGAAACTAGTGTTGAGCAAAGACATGGTCTTGCAGCCATAAGTGCTGACGGATCGACAATGAAGATTTGGAATTATAACTATGGTGACGGTGGCGGTCATGTCGCCGAATTAGTTGTGAGAAATGGAAACCTATACGTCGGGGGTTTCTTTCAGTACTTTGACGAAAAGTCAATAAACAACCTGGCAGTCATCAATACTGCTGGCGAAGTTTCCGCTGGCGATCCTAGCCTTACGGATCGTGAGGCGATTTACGCGATGACACTAAGCGGAGAAACCATTTTTGCAGTATCGTCCTTCGGAGACACAGAAAATAAGCTTGCCGCCATCAGTTCTACAGGCCAAGTAACTTCGACGAATTTTTCTTCTAAAGGTAAGCTTCTTTCACTAGCAACAATTGGGGAAACTATTTACCTAGGGGGAAGTTTTTCGAGAATTAACGAAACATCAGGGAAGAACCTTGCAGCATTAAAAGCTGACGGTACCGTGGACGCAAACTGGAAACCCGATCCTACACAGACTATTGAACATCATTACCAACCAGGCGTCAACACGTTGGCCGCTAGCGGAGACACCCTATACCTAGGCGGTGATTTCTCTATTGTCAGCGGGCAACCTAGAAACTGGCTTGCCGCAATCAAAGTCGACGGAACCTTAGATCCCAATTGGATTCCCGACCCTGATGGTATAATCAATAAACTTTTGGTAAGCGGAGATGCCCTGTATGTAGGCGGTAGTTTTTCCAGCATCCGTCCTAATATGCAGTCCGACAGTCGTTATCCCCTAGCCAATTTCGCGCGTATTAATTTGCGATAACCGCTGCTCGTTTAATATTTGTAACTATTCAGCTTGTGCAATGCAATCGGGACATGCTCCCTCATACGCCCTGGTGATTCGTGCCCGACTTCGAGCCTGATTCTGAGAATCCAACATTATGTTAGTGGTGACGAACTGATCTTGAAACAGTGTTTGACACCTACTCATAGCTTGCTATTTTCTCTTTGCATAGTTTCTCAGTTAAATTCTGCAATTCTTGTACTCGCTTTGCTAGCCAATCAAGCTCCTCTTTGGTAATTGCATAGCTTGGCTTATAACGTGCATCAACATAGGCTTTACGAAGCAACCTGAAACGTTCTTTTCCTTCTTCAGTAGAACGCGGAAATATAGATAAAAATCTTGGCTCAATGCTTGATACTCTTTGACTCAATTTTTCTAAATCATGAGTACTTGGCTTGTATAAAGTAAATACCAATAAGATAGCTCCATAGAAACATTCTGTTGCCTGATGAAGGAAAAAAGCTGATTTGTTTAAATCACTTCTATGAAATGCAACTTTATAATATTCCATAAAATCTTTAGCATTTTTGAACCAATATTCAAAGTCATCTTCAGCTAATTTTTTTCTTTCTTTGGGGGCAATTTCAATTGGTTGTGCTAATTGAAATTTACCTGAATCATACAGAAGTATTCCTTCCCGCAGGATGTCGATATAGAAATACTGACCTTTCCTTAGACGGCGATTTATAAACTGAATATCTTCTGCAATTAGGCTGACAGGAGTTCGGTGAATGGTTTTGGCTAAGCGCTGAGTAAGCTGATTGTTTTGCTCAATTCTATTGGCTTGTCGAGCTGTCTCTGTAACCACCAAGAGATCGAAATCACTCTGGTAGCGATATTGAAGGGTTTCCGGGTCTAAGTCCTCGACCCAGTCACCACGGGCGTAGCTACCAAACAATATGAGCATATCGAGACTGATTTCTTCGCGAATGATTTCGATAATACTTTGTATTTCTTGCTGCTTCTGACCTGGCAAGCGATCGAGTGCAGTTTTCATTTCCGTTTTCATTTCCTCACGATAAGCGATAAGTAAGGTCATCCAAGCCTTCACTATATTCTTCATGCACTAGTCGCGACGTTTCATCCAAATTAAATTGAGTAGTCACTCGTTTAGGCATCCCACCCATTGCCTTGCCTCTAAGTAAAATTTTAAGCCCGCCCGGCGCTGGTTTAAAGCCGCGCTGCTCTAGCTTGTTCAGCTCGGTTTACCTTTCGCTAAAGCGCGGCTTATCTGCGCGTAAAAATATCCTTTTAAACCCCAGCTCAATCCAACCATCAGAATCGCTTTTCGAATCAAGCAAGCTGAAGAGAAGGCCTTTGAATGCATCAGGATATTCCGACGAAAACCCATTTTCGTAATAGGCAGGATTCAAATAGGCCTCCGCAGCACCCGACTCGAAAACCTTCATCGACTGATCGACAGTCAGCCGCATCGCCCTTTCCTTAATTTCCGCAGTTACAACATGAAAACCAGCAGATTCAAAAAGATCTGCATATTCCCTTGCGGTATTTAAAAAGAACCAGGGATTCTTAAACCGGTTAAAAATTGGGCCGATCTCTGCATGAGCCGCCGCAGCCTGCTCCGCTTGCACAAATACGGGGCAATACTCGCGTCCGCCCGGCGCTTGAACCAGCATAGAGCCCCCAGGTTTTAATGCGCGGAAGCAAGCTTGCACTGCCATGCCTCGATCGGTGAACCACTGAAATGCCGAGTTGCAAATCACGAGATCGAATTTCTGCTCGTAGCTCAGTTGTTCAGCAGTTCCTATAGAGAATTCAACGTCTTGCATCCCCAGCGCTTTGGCCAGAGAAATCATTTGTTCCGATGGATCAACGCCAGCGACAAAACCTGTCGTCCGGGCACGCAACATTTCAGTCAAGTGGCCAGGACCGCAGCCGAGATCTAGAATTGCCTCCGTGCCTTCTAGAGAGATCATTGAAAGCAGTCCTGTGAAAGCCTCACTCTGAACTAAGGATTTTTTAGCATAGCTGTCTGCGTGTTGGGAAAAAGTCAATGTCATGAGCGTCCTCGATCGCACGACTTCTCGGTTTCTTTAGTTATACTGAAGTTGATTCAATATCGATAAAGATCTACAAGTTGTCAACCTTTAGGTTTTTAAGCGCCTTAGCCCGACTTCCGCTATTCGCAGTCAAAAACGGGAAAAATGAGAGGCAATCTAGGGCGTGTCCCTATATGCGGTTGGGCGGTCACGTGGAGGCTTGAGCACCAAGGTCTATTGTTCGAGGACAGGTTGACCGCAATTGGTCGTGAAAAGCAGCAAAAAAAGTGGCGTCGTGCGCGGAAGACGGGTCTCATCGAAAAAACGAACCCTGGATGGGCTGACCTTTGGCCCCAAATCATCGATTGACAGAGTCGCGCCCACTGGATTCCCGCTTTCGCGGGAATGACGGAGCGGCGATGTCGGATATAGGGACATACCCTAGCTCTAAGTGCCGATAATCGTTAAGCGCTGTAGTGCCGACCTTTTGTATCCTACACGTGTAATTTAAATGGTTTAAAGTTTTCGAAGCCTCGAATGACGGTGTATTATTCAGAAACTAAATTGGATTCTCGTATCATTGTGACGGAGCTTCCATTGTTACCGATTCAAAGATAACTGCAAGATCTCGAACAAGAAGCGAGTACCTGCCGATATACCGCGTCGTGTTTCTCCAACAGAGCTGCCGGGGTCAATTCTCGCTCCACCCTTTGGCGACCAGCCATCCCCAGACATTGCCGCAGATCCTCTGACTCCAGCAGCTCTACCAGGCGCGCGGCCAATGCTGACGGTTGCCTTACTGGTACTACGAATCCGTTTTCTCCATTACGCACTAATTCGCGATTTCCCCCGGCGTTGGTCACTACCATGGGAAGCGCGGCAGCCATTGCTTCAATAATGGCGTTAGACAAACCCTCGGCATCAGAGCAAAGCACTCCCACCTGACAGCGCATTAATAGGGCAGGAATATCGGTTCGATACCCTAAAAAATGAACATGTTTACTTAATTCTAACTCACCACTCATACGTTCGAGCAATGAGCGCCGCGGACCGTCTCCTACCAATAACAACGCAGTGTTTGGCTTTTCCTGCACCACCTTTTTCATTGCCTCTAACAGCAGTTCTTGCGCTTTTACTGGGTGAATCATGTTTGCCAAATGCACTACTACTTTTTTGCCTTCCAGTGCAGGAAGTGGCGCGGTCAATGCCTGGGATTTCTGAATGTCAAAACGCTGCAAATCAATTCCATTAGGAATTACGCTAATACGGCGAAAAGGAATCTTTTCTGATTTAATGATTTTTTCTTTTATAGCTTGGGCGTTGACAATTAAATGATGCGCTCCTCTACAAGCAGCGGCTAACATCCATTTTTGTCCTTTGCCATGCCAGTGCCCCAAATCTAATCTTCCTACCACCACTTTAGCCCCGGCTAGACGTGCAGCAGGAACTCCAATGATACTGGAATAAAAATCCTGAGCGTGTACTAAATCGATTTGATTTCGTTTTAAATGAGACGCCAACGCAAGCACTTGGGTTGCGGTTTGCAAGTGCGCCAGAGAACCGTTCAAAGGAACTTCCAGCGGCTCCACACCTAACTCCCGCAGTGCGCTCAAATGCGCTCCTTGCACATGAATAGCGGCAGCATAAGGAAAATAATTCCGCGAGAGTCCGCGAACTAATTCAATCACCTGCCCTTCGGTGCCTCCTAAATGAAAAGAATTAACAAATTGAAGAATTCTCGGTTTCGCTTTGAAACTATTATAGCTCTGCCAATTTTCCATGGACAGCCCCCGACCGAATTAAACAACGTCCGCAGGCTGCGGCAATAGCAGCCAAAAAGAAAAAATGGGCTGACAAAACATAACCGCTCATCATGTCGCAAATAATATAACCCCCAAACCCGGAAGCAACCGCCTGCGCAATATTACCTATTTGCGAATCTGCGGCGGCCTTCGCTGCTCCCCCTATTGCATGTGACACAAAGCCTAATAATAAAATAAACCCTAATATGCCTAGCTCGCCTAATTCTGCCAAGAATATATTGTGGGCCACAAAGCGAGCCAGTCTAGCTTCGTAACCTTTCACATAGTCTGGCCACGCATCTCGAAAAGCACCCGCGCCTACTCCCGTCAAGGGATGATCGCGAATAATAGCTGCGGTAGCTTCCCAAGCCCAAATTCGCCCATGAGCAGAAACATCATCTTCGTAACTACTTATACTCTGTGTGCGATCTAAAAAGCTTTTTGGTGAGCAAATTACCGTGCCCACTAATATTCCCCCAACTATTGCCAGATTACGAATTCTTTTTTTACCCAATACTGCCCAAAGCATCATGGCGGCAGCTAGCCCTAAAGCACCTCCTCGCGAATGGGAAAAAACAATGGCGGCAATAAATAAAATTCCAGCAATCGCCGATACAATTTTCAACCAAGTCCAAGGCGCTATCATGGCTAAAGTAACCGCCATGGGTACCACTGCTACCAAGCTCATGGCTAAATGATTAGGATCAAGGTAAACTCCCAGCCAGCGAGCGCGGTATCCATCCATCAAATCGATGCCTCGCCACCATTGATCAATGGTGCCTATTGCGGGAACCAGGGCTCCCAGAACTGCTGCACCCGAGGCAATGGCAATTCGTTTGGGGGTATTAAGCAGGTTCACCAATGTTAGATAAATCGCCACTAATTTCAACAGTTCCATGCCATCCATACTGGTTACAATAGGGTTAATAGACCAAATAACCGATAGCCAAGTCCAAACCGCTAGTCCCAGCAGAAAAAATCCCCCCCATCCATCCAGTGTAAAGGGACGATTCTCTACAATGCTCGCGAATAGCAGAATAAACGCCGCGACGGCCGCGGTAGCAAGCGCTGGACGAGCAACTTCCAGCGCCGGGAAAAGGTTAACAATACTCGAATAAAATGAAATTACAAAAGCAACCACCGCCACAAATGCCCAGCGCTCAATACTTAACCTTTTATTAGCAATACTCAAAATTTCCTCGGCAGAGTCCTGGCTTCCTATTTCGAATTTCTGACGTGAATCTAGCAAGCCGAGTGCCATAATTATGGAAGCAAAAGACGGCTAAATAGTGCGCTTCGCTTTAAGTAAAGAGGGAATTTCCTGACTAAAAAGAAGACACGAATTTCTTCTTATGGGAAAAATTCTCCATTGTTTCAAGTAACTATTCAGGACTGGCTACTTCGCAAGTGTCAAAACTGAAATCCACGGTCTTTCCGAGCGTAATGCCACGAGCATGAAGTCGAGGAAGCTTTCGATCCTGGCTCTCCAAAAGAAAGAGAGGACTGGCAGAATTGGCGGGCCTAAGTTGTTGCAGGGCCAGCTATCGCTGAATAGTTACAAATAAAATTAATATTGCACTCAATAGATTACACACCGTTTGGCACACTGTTACAATTATGGAGCGCCTATCGCTGCTGTTGAATGAATATTTACGGATACAAATGTTTATGAATGCAAAGCGGCGCTTCCTTTTAGAAAACGCCGCAAAGCTTAGTTTACACCTGATTTCTATCTCCTACCCTTTTTCTTGTCTTCAGCTTCGCCTTGTTCCACATGTACCACTGGGCGGTCAGGACGACCCTTAACGGAAGGGTTTATTTCTACCAAACTATTTCTATGGCCAGGAATACCGCCACGAATCAGTAACAGTCGATTCTCTACATCAACTCCCACCACCTGGAGATTCTGGATAGTAACTTGTTCTACCCCATAGTGACCAGGCAGATGCTTACCCTTCCATACCTTACCCGGGGTCTTACGTTGGCCAATTGCACCAATATGGCGGTGATGCTCGTGAGTGGAAGCACTATCTCGCGCCGCACCTTTCATATTCCAGCGTCGCACCACGCCCTGAAACCCGCGGCCTTTAGTTATTCCGGTGACGTCGACAAATTGGCCTCTGCGGAAGATATCAACTTTGATTTCCGCCCCAACCGCCAAGCTCTCTGCCTCTTTAGCGTCCACGCGAAATTCACGAACATTTCGAAAATTAGCCACACCGGCCTTCTTAAAAACTCCCGCTTCCGCCTTGCTCAGCCGTTTTTCTAATACTTCCTGAAAACCAACCTTAATTGCCGAGTACTGGTTACGCTCAGGGGTTGCTTTGTCTACCACCACGCAAGGCCCTGCCTGCACAATGGTAACTGGAACTACACTGCCATCTTCTACAAAAATTTGGGTCATCCCGATTTTGGTTCCCAAAATACCTTTCGCCATTATGTTTCTCCGTGGAACATGCGTCTTACCGTAAGCGCAGAGGTTCACGAAACCCTTCTACACTATTTTTTAGCTCTTGGCCAACTTACCAATGCGCTGTTCCAAAAGCATAAAATCAACCAAAACCATGGCAGTCATGGCTTCTAAAATCACTGGCATACGCAATGGAATGCACCGATCATGCCTGCCCTGAGGAACAATGGTTTGGTTCGCTCCAGTGTTCAAATGAATTGTTTGTAGCTGTTTTGCGCTTCCCGATGCCGGCCGCATAGCGACTCGAAATATAATCGGATTACCATTGGAAATTCCGCCGTTAATACCTCCGGAGTGATTGGTCGCAGTTTTGCCTCCGGCGCTAACAATGGCATCGGCGTATTCGCTACCACGCATTTGGGCTACAGCCAAACCGGCGCCAAATTCTATGGCTTTTACTCCCGGTATGGAAAAAGCTACATGAGCCAAAACTGATTCCAAGGAGTCAAAAAATGGTTCTCCCAAACCAGGCGGAATATTATCTACCCGGCACTCTACTATTCCGCCAATTGAATCTTTGGCTTGCTCGGCTGCCTCTATTGCTCGGTCGAGATCTTGCATCCCCCCCAGCTCAGTTACTCGGGCAGCAATATCAATTCCTGTCAGCAGTTTTTTGGCAATCACTCCGCCGGCTACTACTGCGGCGGTAAGTCGTGCAGAAAAATGACCTCCCCCTCTCCAATCGTGAAATCCTCCAAATTTCTGGCGAGCAACCAGATCGGCATGCCCCGGACGCGGTAAATGCTGGTGTTTTAGGTAGCTACTGGAATCGACATCGCCATTTTCGAACTGAATAAGAACCGGCGCCCCAGTGGTCTTACCTTCGAGGACACCGCTCATTATATATGGACGATCGACTTCATGTCGCGCGGTAGTACCTCTTGCTCCCGAGCGACGTCGATTGAGATCAGCGGTAAAATCATCCTCGGATAAAGACAAACCAGCAGGACAGCCATCAATAACTGCACCTATTGCTTTTCCGTGTGACTCCCCAAAAATATGAAAACGAAAAATTCGGCCTAATGAATTCACAATTTTAAACCTTTCCTACCCAGAAAACTCCGCTTCAGCCTGCTTTTGCCCATCACCTGGATCGGGCACTGCCTGAAGCATTTGCTTCCATAAAAAATCGAGTGTCTGCTGATCGATTTGCCCGGGAGCAGTTCGCCTAGAGCCATACCGAGCAACAAAAGTGAATTCTCCGCCAAAAAATGGCCCACCCAGACGAGTGCACAGCCCAGATGGTTGCTCTCCCATACCGATTACCACCAAACGACGTTTGGAATCGAGCAACCCCATCAAACGTGCGGCTTCCTGTGGATTATTTACTGTACAGGCTATTTTGGCTAGGTTTGCTCCGCGAGAAAAACAAGCGCGAATAATTCGCTCCAAAACTGATCGTCGGGGCGTGTTTTGGAAATTGTGATACGAAACAATAACTTCACAACCGAAGTTTCGGGCAGCGTTTACTAATTCTTGACGATAACGCAGGGAAGCCTCGTACTCGATATCAATAAAAGACGCACCAGCTTTCATTGCTTCTAACAAAAGCGCTCTACGATCACTCTCTCTAAAACCAGGCCGACAAGTAGCAATAGTGCGAATTTTTCTGGAAAATAAAGGAGCTACTGATTGGGGCACCGACTTTAGCTGGTCAAGCCTGATTTCGGCGAATTCCACTCCTTCTAATGCTTGTAAGGCGGCTTCTACGGTTGGTTCGGCAATTACTACTGCGGCAACTGGCTTATGCATAGCTTTCTCGGAATCAACACCATCTGGCGAGCAATTTTTCAATTTCCTTAATCTCTACTGAGACAACCAGTGAATCTCCGATTCCGCGAAGCAGAGCCATATGTATAGATGCTCCTTCTCGTTTTTTATCTTTGCTGAGCGCGTCCATTATTGCGTTCGAAGAACCTTGCAAACGAATTGGCAAGCCAAACCCGTCCAATAGCCGCTCCAGCATGTCTACATCACTCGCCCGACTCAACTTTCGTTCCACTGATACACGTGCGGCAAAAGCCATTCCAATGCTCACTGCTTCGCCATGAGCCAAGGCCGAGACTTTTTCTACCGCATGCCCAAGAGTGTGCCCAAAATTAAGCTTGCGTCTTTCCCCTTGTTCGGTTTCGTCGGCCGACACTATGCGCACTTTGACTCCCAGTGAACCAGCTATTGCCTTTTCCGCCACTCCTGGCTCTACTTGAAGAAGCGCAGATCGGTTAGCCTCTAGAAAATCGAAAAGCGCCGCATCAGCAATAGCCGCCGATTTAATTACTTCTGCGAACCCGTTACGGATCTGCTCAGGAGGAAGCGTTACCAGCACTCGCGGGTCACAAAGCACAAATTTCGGCTGCCGAAAAGTTCCGATGAGGTTTTTGTATCGGTGAAGGTTGACCCCATTTTTCCCCCCCACCCCAGCATCAGCTTGCGCTAGCACAGTGGTAGGTACAAAGCCGCAATCCATTCCGCGCAAGTAAGTAGCTGCCGCAAAGCCAGCTACATCACATACAATCCCCCCTCCAATGGCTACCACTAAAGAATCACGCTCCATCTCCAGATTCAGAAACTTCTCGTAAAGAGATTGTACCGTGGACAGGGTTTTGCATCCTTCTCCTTGACCAATAACCACGATCTCAGTGATGTTGGCCGGAAATAGCCGAGAGTGAAGTCTCTGCACCTTCTCGTCGGTGACCACCACCACTTTTCCTGCCGTGCAGAATTTAGGAAGCTCTTCCAACCGCTGTCCTACCAGTACTCGCGACGCCCCGCTTTGGCCTTGAATTCGAAAATCCATAGTTTTGTCAATATGCCTCAGGTTCTATCAAGGTCGCTACTAATAACAGCTTTCCCTATTGATTGGCTACTAAACTTGTTAGTCTAACCACTAGAGAGACATACGACGCCACCATAAGATTTCCACAAGCAAACAAACGCTCACTTGCTTCAATTTCACCGACCCGAAAAAAGAAAAAAGCAACCAAAATTAGAATAAAGAAGCCTTAAACGGGAGTGGCGTATTTTAATATTGACTTCATTTCTGATGCAGTATCCAATCAACATGAACAATTCATTTTCAGGAGAATTTATGTGCGCCATATACCACAAAAAACTCCTTTTATGCTGCGCAATGATACTGCTGCCGCAAGTAATTTATGGAAAACCAAAAAAAAATGTGCTAATCTTTCCTGGTCCGGAGTCATCATCCGATTCTCGCCACCTCCATTGCCTAGAAACGTTAGAATTATGTTTGCGTAAATCAGGAACAACATTTGAATTGCAGTCGAGCGAGGAAAATATGCAACAAGGCCGCTCGATTTCTATGCTTGCTCAGGGAAAAACCATTGACGTAATGTGGACCATGACATCGCCTGAGCGCGAAAAACTGCTTTTGCCGATCCGAATTCCCATTGATCGCGGTTTACTCGGTTGGCGCCTCTTTTTAATACGCAGGGAAAATCAATCGCGGTTCGACAAAATCCAAACTTTGAATGATTTAAAAAAATTTTTTGCCGGCCAGGGACACGACTGGCCCGACATTAAAATTCTGCAAGCAAACGGTATAACTGTTATACCTAGCCCCACTTACGAGGGGCTGTTTCGCATGTTAAGAATGGAACGTTTTGATTTCTTTCCCCGCTCAGTTAAAGAAGTATATGAGGAACTGAAAGCTCATTATTCTTCTGGTATTGATGTTGAGAATAAAATTGCCATTCATTACCCATCTGCTCTTTACTTTTTTGTCAACAATCAAAACAGTAAACTCGCCAAACTTATTGAATCGGGTTGTGAAACCGCCATCAAAGACGGCTCTTTCAACGGACTGTTCGAAAAGTTTTATAAATCTACTCTCACTAAATCAGACATAAAAAATCGAAAAGTATTCCATCTAAAAAATCCATTGCTCCCACCAGAAACCCCGATCAACAGGAAGGAACTCTGGTATTCTCCTTAGAAACATGCACCCCAGATTCTTGCTTGCTCGATGAGGGCAGAAAACAGAAGTTAGACCAAACCATTTCTTGCCAATTCAATCACCTTCGCGCAAAATGGCTCTTTATGCCCGGAGTTTTTTTGAATACAGAAGGATCGATTAACCCACTGCGCCATTGTCATGTAGACCTCTAGCACGGCTTGATATGGCAGGCCGAACTAGGCTTTGGCGATGGGTTATGCAGTTTTATTCGCGCGTTTTCTGCACAAGCTGCGCGTCGCCAAAAATAAACTTGCGCTGATTTGAGAATATGGAGAAGGATGCCATGAGAATTAAAGGGTGGAATCGATTCGAAATTATATGGCTATCAGTTTTTTCTACCTTAGCGATTACTCTTTCAATAGCCTGGAAGGATAGCATTTTCGGATTAAGCGTTTTTATCACCGGAGTGCTATGTGTGGTGCTTGCAGCTAAAGGCAGCATCTGGACATATTATTTTGGCATGTACAACTCAATAGCATATGCATGGCTAAGCTTTAACAATGGGCTTTATGGCGAAACCATGCTTAATGGTTTATTTTATGTCCCCATGAATGTTGTTGGCTGGCTAGCCTGGCGACGAAAAATGGGTGAAAATGCTGTTATTATGCGCAAGATGAACTTGACAGGGTTAGCGACGGCCATATTGCTATGCGCAATAGGAACACTGGCATACGGCTATTGGCTTTCAACACTACCTGGTCAAAATACGCCATACATTGATTCATTTACCAATTGCGCTTCGATAATTGCAACAATAGCCATGATATTACGTTACCGAGAACAGTGGGCGTTTTATTTCTTTATCAACGTGATGTCTGTGATGATGTGGACGTACAGGCTGACTAACGGCAGTAGCAATGCTGCAACAATGATTGTAATGTGGTCGGCATACCTTATAAATAGTGTATATGGCTATTACGTGTGGAATAAAGGCTCCAGGGCTAATGCAACAGAAGAACCTACCGTTAAGATTGCTGCATAAGACAAAGGAATCATTCAACATGCAAAAAACTGGTTTGATATTAGGAAAATTCGCGCCCCTGCACAGTGGGCATCAATTTATGATAGAGGCAGCCATTTCCGAAATGAATGAAGTGATTATATTGATTTATGATACCGACGTAATCGAAGTACCTTTACATATCAGAAGCAGATGGATAAGGACTCTGTATCCCAATGTGAAAGTTTTTGAAGCGTGGGATGGTCCTCAGGAAATTGGAGATACTCCTGAAATTAAAAAACTAAACGAAGATTACATACTTGAAAGGCTAAATGGAATAAAAATAACACACTTCTATTCCAACGAATTTTACGGCAAACATGTAAGTCAAGCACTGGGTGCGGAAAATAGGCAAATCGATCGAGAAAGGCGCGTCTTTCAAATTTCTGCAACCACGATTCGGAAAAATCCATTTAAATATAAGAAATATGTTGACCCAATTGTTTACAGCGACTTAATTACCAAGGTAACATTCGTTGGAGCTATGTCTACAGGCAAAACAACCATCTGCAAGGAATTGTCAAAAAAATATGATACTATATGGATGCCAGAATATGGAAGAGAATATTGGGAAGAGCACCAAATAGATCGAAGAATTAATGCAGAGCAGATGGTAGAAATCGGACGGCGACACATTGAAATCGAAGATAAACTTACAACCGAGGCAAATAGGTATTTATTTGTAGATACAAATGCAATTACCACCTACATGTTCGCCATGGATTATCAGGGATACGCCCTTCCGGAGCTTGAGATTATGGCGTTGAGGGCGCAGTCAAGATATGATGTTTATTTCCTCTGCGGTGATGATATTCCCTACGACGACACCTGGGATCGCTCAGGAGATCAGAAGAGACATATTTTTCAAAAACAGATAATCGCTGATTTGAAGGAACGGAGGCTGCCTTATATCGAACTAAGAGGTAGCCTGAAAGACAGAATAAGAATGGTTGAGCAGGTTCTTAATAGGTTTAAGAAGTATGATACCGCATCGCAATTCAGTTTTTCGAAGCCAGGGAAGACTACCAAGGTCAGCCAATTACCGTATGGGGTCCATTAATTTCTGGTACAGCCGCTCAACTTCTTTCGCCATGTGTCTAGCGGTAAAGTGCTCCTCAATTCGCCGTCGGGCGTTGCGTCCCATCTCGGTACGCCGACCAGCATCGCCAAGAAGAAAAGCTACATTGGCAGCAAAATTATCGATATCGTCTGGAGCAGAAAGAAGACCAGATTTTCCATGCTCTACTAGCTCGGGGACTCCTCCGCTTTCAATTGCGACAATGGGCTTGCCCATGGCCATTGCTTCCAAAAACACCAAAGCAAAAGGCTCCTCAAACGTCGGCATAGCATAAATATCACTAGCCGCAAGAAGACGAGGAACATCATTGCGGAACCCGGTAAAAATAATACGATCGGCAACCCCTAGATCAGACGCAATTTTCTTAAGAAAGGGAACTGATACTCGATTATTCAAGGGAACAATAGTGTCCTCTTCACCCACCATTAACAAGCGAAAATTACCCCCCTGTTCCTTAACTTTAGCTAGCGAGCGAACTAATTTATCCGGCGCCTTCCATACATTGAATCGGCCAGTGAAAATAACAATGGGAACATCGGATGGAATATTAAATTCATCATGAACTGCCTGCACATCGCAATGCACGGTCGGAACAAGTTCGATTCCATTCCAAATTCTATGCATTTTTTCGCGCCGAAAACCAACCGACACACCTGATTCGATAACGAACTGAGAAACACCAACAAGCGCATCAGCTCGTTTCATTGCTGCCCGCGCAATCGGCGGAGTCCAGTAACCCATTTTAGCATGCATATGTATAACTGATTTGGCTCCACTAATTAATGATAATAATATATTACAAGAAGCATCACGAACTCGATCGAGCGAATGAATTATATCAATCTTGTTTTTTCTAACATAACGAACTAAAGACGCCAAACTACTAATTGCGGGAATCACCGTTTGCACTGCCCTCTTCGCATCGGAAAGCGTTCGCAGCTCTATATTGAAACCTAAGTCTATCGGGATTATATGCGTATCAGAAATAGAGGAAATGTTCCTAAGGAAACGTGGTTCGTAGCCGTCTTTCTCATCAAGACAAGCAACGTGCACATTTGCAACCTGTCGATCCATAAACCGAACAAGCAGCTCTTGTACTTTGGTATCCCCACCAAACACAGGAGTAGCCTGCAAAAATAGAATGTTTAATTTTTTCATATGATTATTTGTAATAAAAAGATTTGATATTGTCAACAAATATTAATCTACAAAACATATGAGCAACAAATTGATTTTCGCATTTCATTTTGTCGCGGCGACGGCATGAAAACTGTCAAGCACGTCGCCATATAAAAAATAAACCCCAACCATATTATTTCTTTCCAAGATCTATCTCAAATACCGAGATTGAAAATGGTCGCACTGTGCCATTGATGCGCTTTTCTCCAACTTTCAACCCTGGCTGCAACGCAAGCCCTTCGCGATTCCCCCAGTAAGAAAACCCCCGCCCAGCACTGGAAACGCCGCAGCTCGCAAAATCGATATCCAAATCAGCCTGCATTTTCGTGTCACTATTTAGCACAACAATCACCAATCGCTGGCGCTTCTCATCACGAGATGCAAAAACACTTAAGTCTGGCGAGCCCTTCGCAGGCACAAACCAGTCGAGAAAACGTCCTCCGGCACCATCGTAATTCCGGAATGCACGAAACGCCCAATATGCAGGGGTGTCTTTAGGAGGCGCCAACCAGTAATATGCTGAAGTGAGCCCTTCTTGCGCAAACCGCCCCAGCGCCTCGGCTAATGCGATTCCTCCACTCGGATGCTTTTCTGCACCAAAGTTCCACTCTCCTATAGAAAACCCTAGCCCTGGGTAATTCTTATTAATCCATTCGAATGCGCGAGGAATTAAACGAATGCGGTCTTCAATCCACGATTCATCTTTGTAGGTCGGGTCCCATAATGACCGCGTTGATCGCAGCCGCCTTGCCACCGTGTCGGCATCTGCATTATCACTATATATTCCCCGCCCTTGAGGATAGAAATGAACATCCAATACATCAAGCACCCGAACCCCGGTTTTTTTCTCGTGCTCTTTAAGTTTGCGCAAATAATATTCAATAAAAGGCACATCATCGTGAGTTTTTCGATCGGGCTTTCTGCTAAACCCTTCGACGGCATCTTTTGCAGAGTAGAGATACGCCGGCCATCCCCACACCGCGGGGCCCACTATTACCGCGCCAGGATCAGCAGCACGAATAGCACTACCGTATTTAATAGTCCTGTTTACCAATTCATCATAAGTAACCGGTTCTGGATGAATATCCCGATGCGTGGAATTCCAGAGCATTGGCTCGTTATCAAGAATATAGGCATTCACCCGGCGCTTCCCCCCGTGTTTGGCATCGAGGGCTCGAATCTGGCGAACCCACTCCGCAACAAAAGCGGGAGAAGCAGGCACACTAGTCTGAGTAGGTGACTTCGGCTTAATTAAAGATTTATCCGCTCGTATTCCATTGCCTGCGTCGGGACGATATCCATCATTGCGTGCTTGGGGACCAAAAATCGAAATAGGAAATCCCACTGAGCTAGTATCTTTTGCCACCCATCCAATTATGGGAACCGTAAGTGATACATAAGCATTTCGCTCGGCCGCTTTTTCCAAATACGCTGCCCATCCCTTCACTTCAATATTCTGGTAATACCAGTCAGAAGCGGTGTTCCATGCGTTAATTTTCCAATTAAATCGAGTAGTAGGATTTCCACCCCATCGGTATGCTGAGGCATTCAATTCGGGTGGACCGTTAACATTTCCTAGACCATAAATAAGCGGGCTGATTGGTTTAGCCGGTTTTTGGCAAAAAATGGTTGCTTTTGTATTACGCGACGGAAGCGGAGCAGGCGGCGGCAATTTACCATCAAGCTCGGTAAACCCAATATCTGCAAGTAACACCTCGTCTTTGGGAAGAGAACTATGAACCGAGAATACTATCCGCTCGAAATCCAAATCGTAGGGATCGAGCTCTCTCATGGAAATGAATATCTCCGTCCAACCATCTTTTAGGTCGCGACGGTGCTCGGGCTTGATTTTCACGAACGGAAAATTATCGACTAGCGATGAATATAACCGCACAGTAAGAAAATCTCCAAAAGACTTGGGCGCCTTCATGCGGAAAACCAACCCACCAAATACGGGTTGCGCCTTTGGCCAGCGAAAAATTATCCAGCCACCATAATTGGAAAAATCTAGTAGCGCCGGTCCCGGCCCAGCTATCTTTCGCTTTGCTGCCCAACCATAATCGTGCCAGGTTTTGGTTTTGAGACCGTCCTTATAGATATACTCTTTGACCTTAAACTTACTTTCTGCTCGTGTTCCCGGGGCTGCTGGTGTTCGCGGCAGGGCAGCCTCAACCGCTAATACTACGCGGCGTGCTTTGTTGCGTGCCTTATGGAGTAAATGGGAAAAACCTCTCCGCACCTTTCCCGGATAAGTGACATACGCTGCAGTAAACGTCGCAGCGCCAAGCCCCCACAGAATTGCCATGACCATCAATATGCGGAGCCATCGTCGGCGCCCCGCTACCCGTACTGGTGACTCTGACTGCACTAGGTGATCACCTTCTGCTGAAATGGCGGTTGATGCATCATACATTTAGATACCTCATTAAGGAGCGCAATGGGACGCATATACGGAATAGTAGTTTAGTTGCTTGCCATTGTTAATCTATTTTGTTCCATGAGTAATAGTTTTATTCAGTAGACAACAAAGCTGCTCGGTCAGCAATCGGATTCCAAAAGAGAGCGGGCATGTAACCGACGACCGCGGCGATTTATAATTAAATCTACTTCTAACCCCGACTTAGTGAGCAAACATGACAACTACCAGTCAAGCTGCTCATGAGCGTTGCGAGCATAAATCTCCGATACTACTAGGCATTGAAAAAGCTGGGCGCTAACCAGCCCTATTCCGTGCTCCGCCTGGACCCTGACCAATCTTTCTGCCTATTGATTCGATGCGCCGACGCATGCATCCATGACACTGATCGGCCGTCTCGTTGATACAAGCTTTGGCCGGATATATTTCATAATGGACGCGACACCGCGGAGGAGTAATGTTGGGCATGAGAATATTGGCGCCACGTTGCAAACCAAGCTCCCGTCCATTGGCCAAATTCAAGGTGGCAAGCGCTGTGGTGCTAGGAATATTTGCCCGCGGAACTACCAGTCGAGCCAAAGCAAGCATTTTATAAGTCATTAATTCAGTACGGGGAACCTGATCCTCATGGTCGGAAAGGGGAATTTTTCCGAGAGGAGTAGCTGGATGAGGAATGAACGGGCCAATACCGACCATGTCTAAATCCAGCTCCCGAAATAACTCTAAATCCGCGGCCAACGTTCGGTAGGTTTGGCCAGGAATACCCACCATCACACCACTTCCCACCTCGTACCCCAGGCGCCGCAATTCTTTAAGCAAAAAAATACGATCTATATCTGGATTTCCCCCTAACTCGGACGAGGGGTGAATTCTTTGAAACAACTTGCGGTCCGAGGTTTCAAAACGCAGCAAGTAACGATCTGCCCCGGCTCGGCGCCAGGCAGCGAGATCGGCAATCGACCGCTCTCCCAGGCTTAATGTAATCGCAAGGCCGCATTCGTTTTTTATAAGCTTAATGACATTTTCCATCCACTCTCGAGTAATTCCAGGGTCTTCGCCAGCTTGTAGCACCACAGTACCGTAGCCAAAACCTACTGCCGCCCGTGCGCAGTCTATTATCTCTTCCGCGGTCATGCGATAACGGTTCAACTCACGGTTGGCGGCACGCAATCCACAGTATTGACACTGGCGTACACAACAATTAGAAATCTCCATCAATCCGCGCAAAAAAACATCGTCGCCAACTTGCGCTCGGCGAACCTGATCAGCCTGAAACCAAAGCTCGTCCAGAACATCAGGCCGTTCTTCTTTTAGCCATTTCAGTAGATCCATGCTTTTTTGAATATCAGTTCTTGCTCTTTTTGCCCATTAGTTTGTATTTAGCAACATGCCTGATAATAGCGACTTTCAGTATGGCGTTCACCTTGCCAGCCAGGATTTCTATCGCGCGCGACGCAAAGCTGACCTAGAGCGGATATGGGCGACAGTTACCGGGGAATCGGTCGACCTGTTATCGTTCGATGAGGTTGCCAAGACTCTGAAGATAACCGGGGGAGTTTCCCGAGGTCTGCGAACTGTTCCCATTAATAGTATTATTGGCAGCGTTAATCGGTATCGCGACTTCACCAAAACGTTCCTCCCCCGATTAGACAGCGACGAACATCGCTGGGTTCGAGTGCAAGCTATTGCCTCTGGCGCCGTAGGATTCCCTCCCATTGAAGTCTATAAAATCGACCAGGCCTACTTTGTCATAGACGGAAACCATAGAGTATCTATTGCTCGCCAATTTGGCGCGCAAACAATTGAGGCGTATGTAACTGAGCTACGAACCAAAATACCCCTTTCTCCCGATGTTAAAACCGAAGATCTAATCATTAAAGCTGAATACCAAGAATTCTTAGAAACAACCCGTTTAGATGAATTACGCCCCCAGACATCGTTAATATTAACCGCTCCGGGAAAATACCGAATTCTACAAGAACAAATTGCACGCCATTGTAAACGGCTAGAAAAAAAAGCACTTGGCGAAATGTCTTTAGCCGATAAAGTAGCTAACTGGCATGACCAGGTATATGTGCCGGTAGCCACTACCATTGAACAACGAGGTGTCTTACGAGATTTTCCTAACCGCACCGTGACCGATCTGTATGTTTGGGCCATTGAGTATCGTTTAGCTATTCAAGAACAATTAGGATGGACTATTCGGCAAGATACCGCCATTGGAGAACTAATTGGCGAAGTGGCGCCAAAAGATTTTGCACTTACCAGGTTTGGTAGAAAAGTCTATAATGCATTGCTTCCTAACCAATTCGGTTCCGGTCCCAAAGTAGGCAAATGGCGCAAGGAAGTTTTAGCTCTGCGCAGTGACAATCATATCATCACTAACATATTGGTTCCGATAAGCGGTACCGCCGCTGGTTGGAGCGCCCTCGAACAGGCTTTACGCATTACCGATGGTCAGCACCGATACCTTCATGGTCTTCATGTAGTTAAATCGGCAAAATTATTAGAAAGCGAGCAAGCCAAAAGTATTTGTAATGAATTCCAATCGCGCTGCCAGGCAGCAGGAATCAAAGGCAAATGCTTAGTGGAATCAGGCAATGTTGCTCGTAAAATCTGTGAATTAGCTCGCTGGACCGACTTGGTCGTTCTTCATTTGCTGACCCCGTCAGGAGATCAACCATTGCGTCGATTCAAGTCACCTTTTCGGCTAGTAGTACAGGGGTCACCCCGACCCATTCTCGCTGTCCCTCAAGAAGCTGCTTCTCTTGGAACAATTCTGCTGTGTTACGACGGAAGCCCAAAATCAAAAGAAGCGTTATATTTGAGCGCCTACTTAGTCAAATGCTTTCATAGCCTGTTAACAGTCTTATGCGTTCGCGAAAACGGGATTAATCAATCCACTGCGTTGGAGGCTCACCACCATTTAAAAGAACATGGAATTAACGCAAACATTGTGCTCAAAAAGGGTAAGGCAGAAAAAATCATTTTGGAAACTTCGCAAAAACTGTCTTCTGACCTGATCGTTATGGGAGGTTATGGTCACACCCCAATATTAGAGGCTTTTCTAGGAAGTACTGTCGATGTGGTCTTGCGCCATAGCAAGCAACCCACACTAATTTGTCGGTAGATTTAGAAACCTGGTCAGCCTGCTGCTAGGTTCTACAGCGGACGAAAAACACTCAGTTGCATCCTCTTGACTCGGTCGTTTTCTTAATCTATTCTTAAGACAGTTTACTGACACTTAAGAAAGCTACCATGGAACCAACGCGCTATCGTTTTGGAGAAAAAATTAGGGAAATACGAGAGAGAAGGCACCTGACTCTGAAAGAAGTTGCTGATCGAGCTGGCCTAAGTGAAAGTCTAATTTCTCAGATTGAACGCAATAAAATAGTCCCGGCTATCGATACCCTTCTCGCTATTGTTGATATCCTGGAAATCGATTTAGAATACTTGTTTCGCGATTTTAAACAAAATCGTCCCGTTCGCTTGATCCGCAAATCGGATCGGCAAAAAATTGTTATTCAAAAGGCGAGTTATGAAAGACTATCTAGCACACTAGCCACCGACGAGAAGCACGGGCTGGAGGCATATTTTTTGGAAATTGAGCCCGGGGGTGAAAAAGGTACTATGGAATATGGTCACCCTGGCCAAGAGTTAGGGGTAATAATTGAAGGCACTGGTGAACTAGCTATTGGAAAGCATACCTATCCCTTATTGGAGGGCGACAGTCTTTCTTTTGCTTCCGACGCGCCTCATATACTTCGCAACGTGGGGAAAACTAAATTACGGGCTTTTTGGGTAACCACCCCTCCGAAAGGGTTCCCTAACAATTAAAAACACTGAAGGAGAATAAAATGGGAAAAACCATCGCCGAAAAAATATTTCAGGAACATGTTATCGACCGACCTTTTGCCGATAGCTGGGTTTTACGTTTAGACAGAGTTTTTTGCCACGAAATAACTACGCCAACTGCAATTCTCGATTTGATGTCACGCGGAAAAGATCGAGTTTTCGACAGCCAAAAAATTAAAGCGGTTATCGATCATGTCAGCCCAGCTAAAGATTCCAAAACCGCCGAGCAAGGCAAAATTATGCGCGAGTGGGCTAAGCGATGCGGAATAAAAGACTTTTTTGATATTGGCAAAAACGGAGTTTGTCACGCATTGTTTCCAGAAAAAGGATTTGTAAGGCCAGGCTTTACTATTATTATGGGGGATTCTCACACCTGCACTCATGGAGCATTTGGAGCATTCGCGGCAGGAGTAGGAACCACTGATTTGGAAGTGGGAATCCTAAAAGGGGTGTGCGCTTTTAAGTACCCAAAAACCATAAAATTCGTGTTGAACGGTACTTTACAACCGGGAGTATATGCTAAAGACGTAATTCTGTTCATCATTTCGCAAATTGGGGTTAGTGGAGCCACCGATCATGTAATGGAATTTACCGGCCCCATAGTCGATTCCATGACTATGGAAAGTCGAATGACTTTATGCAATATGGCTATCGAAGCAGGAGGTACTTCGGGTATTTGTTACCCTGATGCTACTACCGTTAGGTATTTATGGCCTACGCTGAAGGATGAGTATCCCTCACCAGAAACCGCGCTCAATGAATTTCAAAAATGGATTTCTGATGCTGATGCTACTTATGAAAAAGTATTAGAATATGATTTATCTCAACTAGAACCAGTATTTACCTTTGGCAATAAACCTGACCAGGTACGAGTGGTAAGCCAAGCCCAAGAAATGCCAGTAGACCAGGTGTACATTGGGAGCTGCACTAATGGCCGCATAGAAGATTTACGCGTCGCCTCGGCGGTACTCAAAGGAAAACATGTCGCTCCCGGAGTACGCGGAATTCTTTCCCCGGCTACCCCGGCAGTGTATCAACAAGCACTTCAAGAAGGAGTTATTCAAGTTTTTATGGACGCCGGTTTTTGCGTTACTAACCCTACTTGCGGAGCATGTCTGGGAATGTCTAATGGCGTCTTGGCAGAAGGCGAAGTATGCGCCGCCACTACTAATAGGAATTTTTATGGACGTATGGGCAAAGGAGGAACTGTTCATTTAATGAGCCCGGCAACTGCAGCAGCAACCGCCATTGCGGGAAAAATTGTGAACTCTCCTCTTTTTGCTTAGACACTATTATTAGTTTCAGACCTTTTGAGGTGATAACATGAAATCATTCGGTGGAAATGTACTTTTTTTAGATCGCAGCGATATCAATACCGACGAAATTATTCCTGCTAAATACTTAACCGAGGTTAGCAAGGAAGCCTTGCGTTCTCATTGTTTGGAAGATTTAAAACTAGAAAATTCTCAATCCTCTAAAGATTTGACCAACAAAGGAGTAATTGTTACCCGATCCAATTTTGGGTGCGGATCTTCGCGAGAACATGCCCCCTGGGCATTAGAGGTTAACGGCATTCAGGTAGTCATTGCCCAAAGTTTCGCGCGAATTTTTCGGCAAAATATGTTCAATTGCGGCATGCTAGCAATTGAATTATCCGCCTCCACCATTGATGAAATTTTTTCTAATTTTTCAAAAGCAATAGTTTCGGTTGACTTAAACGCTATGACTCTGGAGGTTCAGGAAGACGAAAAAAAATCCTTGATTCCCTTTTCAGTGAGCCCCTTTGACCTGGCTCTAGTAAAAGCTGGCGGCTGGGTAGAATACGCCGACGCAAAATACTAGCATCTTCGACTTTTAGTTTTAGATTAAGCTCTCTGAAGGCTAAATAGGCAAACTATGGAATTTAAACTATGCTGTATTGGCGCAGGAAACATGGCTCAGGCAATTCTTCGGGGAGTTTTGCGTTCGGGGTGGACCACCGCGGAAAGAATTATTGCTACCGATATATGTCCTGAGCCCTTAGAAAAGTTGCAAAAGAACTTTTCCATTTTTACTTCCAATAATAATCGAGAAGCAGTATCACGATCGGAAGTAATTCTTTTAGCGATTAAACCGCAAGCTTTTCATTCAGCAACCAGCTCTTTAGCTTCAGCAGTGAGTCCGGCGCATTTAACTATCTCTATTGCCGCCGGAATACCCCTGGCAGCTATCGAGCACCAATTCTATCCGAAAGCGCGAATCATTCGCGCCATGCCCAACACTCCAGCTTTGGTAGCGGCAGGAACCACCGCTTTAGCCAAAGGGTCGGGCGCCAGCGACGACGACCTGCGTCAAGCAGAAACTCTTTTCCAAGCAGTGGGAAAAACTGCCATAGTGGAGGAAAAGTTATTAGATGCAGTAACCGGCCTGTCGGGAAGCGGACCCGCCTATGTATTTGTAATTCTTGAGGCACTTGCTGACGCCGGAGTAAAAATGGGACTGCCCCGTAATATCGCTCAACAAATTGCCACACAAACCGTTTTGGGAAGCGCCAAAATGCAGCAAGAAACCGGTTTGCATCCTGGTCAGTTAAAAGATCAAGTTGCCAGTCCCGCCGGAACTACTATTGCCGGGCTCCATGCTTTGGAACTAGGAGCCTTGCGAGCTACTATAATTAATGCTGTGGAAGCAGCAACTGAACGCGCCCGGGAATTGGGGAAGATTTATTAAACGAATCTAATCCCTCGGCAATAGAGATTCGATAACTTGGGCGTGTCCCTATATCCGACACCACGCCCTCCATCATTCCCGCGAAAGCGGGAATTCAGGGAGCAGCACCACAGTCGAAAGACCAGCTTGCATTCCGATCTGACCTTTGGTTTAGGCTTTGGATGGGGTTACGATTGTCGTTGGACGAGAGTAAGTGGTCTCAAATTCGTGGTTTCTTGAAATCGCGTCGTGGGAGTGGCTTCGTGCGTGGAAGATGGGTCTCATCGAAAAAACGAACCCTGGATGACCTTTGGCCCCAAATCACCGATTGACAAAGTCGTGCCCACTGGATTCCCGCTTTCGCGGGAATGACGGAGCGGCGATGTCGGATATAGGGACATGCCCCAGTAGAAAGAGTTTTAAATTAGGTCGAAATTAATACCCTTATTCAAATTTTGAAACACTATTTTTGGAAAGCTGCTCAGAAACTACTGCGGGATTTTTTGCACAATTAATTGCTTTGGCGGCAAACATTTTTGCTTGCCAGAGCCAATTTAATCGCTCCCTATAAGACAATGCAAGCCATGCTTGACGTTGCATTAATGAATGTTTTTCCCAAGGATCATCCACCTCATTAGTCATCTTTTCTACCTTTCATTAATGCTTCTAGCGCGCGAATGTCTTCCCAATCTTTGGGCCGTGCTGACTGCCGTTTAAGATTTTTTAAGTCTTCAATACTGACCACCGTAATTTTTACACCACCAATATCGGCAATTACGGCCCGCGCAAAAGCCTCTTCAAAAGGGAATGGCTCCTCCACAAATAAATCAATTTCCGTTGCCGGATGAGCCACACTCCATAGTGAAAAAACCGTCAGCTGTTTTTCTTGCATCCAAGCAAGCCGGGTTTGCAAATCAGCAAAATCCTCCATAGCAACTGGCGCTCGGGGTCGATAACCTAATGTTGACAATGCCTTGATTGCAGAACGCACGTTGTCACCAGTGAGCGAAAGAACCAGGTCGAGATCGGCAGTAAATCGCGGATATCCATGCAATACTACCGCCACACCTCCCACCACTAGGTAACGCACCCCATTTTCTTGCAACGCGGCAAAAATCTGTTCAAAGTCGCCAGAAGACACGACTTCCAACCTAACAAATTGTTGTCAATTAAGGTAGTCTATCGAAGCTTCGCAAGTCTGCTCAAACTCGCGCCAGAGTCCCCAAAAACCTTTGCCAACCTGATCGGGAAAAACGCTTGGAAAACGCTCGTAACGATGTTCTGATGCTCCGATGCTATGATGACGCTTTGGATGGTTTAATGGACCTACTAGGTATGACCCTAAAAGAGCTTTCGGCGCAGTTGAACAGCCCAAGTCGAGCTCGCACCTTGGTAAAATGGATTTGGGATACCGGCCAGCCATTAACGCACCTGCCCAGCCAAATTCCTGGAATCAACCATTTGGTTTGGAACAAGCTCAAAGTTCGGAGCCAATGGCGATATCCCACCATTCTTAACCGCCTTGTTTCTACTGACGGCACCATCAAGTATTTGTTCGAGTCCCAAGGAGCAACTTTTGAAACGGTCTTGATACCTGGTCGAGGACGAAGCACTCTGTGCGTGTCTAGCCAAGCTGGATGCAGCCGCAAATGCTCTTTCTGCGCCACTGGACAATTAGGCTTACAGCGCAATTTAGAGGCCAGCGAGATTGTCGGTCAACTTCTTGCGACTTTGCAAGACGCTCCTCAAGAGGCTCCCTTGCGCAACGTGGTGTTTATGGGCATGGGAGAACCAATGGATAATCTACCTGCAGTTTTGCGGGCAATAGATATTTTGCAACAGCCTCCTGCTCCTCAAATTTCCAAAAACCGTATTACTGTGTCTACTTGTGGCATACTCCGCGGTCTATCTCGCTTTTTTAAAGAATGTTCTGCAGCAATGGCCATTTCTCTTCATGCAACTACCGATGAACAACGCAATCAATTAATGCCCCACAATAGTCGAGAACCTCTTGCTGAGTTACTTAGCCTATTGCGAAATGAATCGCAACGCACTGGCAGAATGTTTTTCTTTGAATATATTTTGTTCGCCGGTATTAATGATTCATTAGAAGATGCGCAACGATTATTGGCTATGTTGCAAGGAATCAATGCCCGAGTTAATCTTATTCTTCATAATTCATTTCCCCTTTCCCGTTTTCGCGCTTCCTCTACCGACCGAGTCGATGTATTCCAAAAAATTCTTCATCAAGGCGGAGTTCGCTGCCTTTTCCGTATTCCCCGTGGCCAGGAAATTGGGGCTGCTTGCGGACAGCTCGCCGGGCAAGCACTGACCCAATGATTTGAGAATCAGTTAAATAGCGTAGGGATAATTAAATCTCAAATAAGAAACCCTGGGTTCGAAGCATTTCGTACTTCTGGGCATGAAAACAATAAAGCTGGGCAGGCCGGTGTCTACCTTCTCTTATTACTTCATTTAGAGGAAGAAGCAAATCTAAGCCACGAACCTTTTTACGAAAATTACGTTTATCTAAAGGCCTTTCCAAAATAGCTTCGTAAAGCCGCTGCAACTGCGACATAGTAAATTTTGGAGGCAATAGCTCAAATCCAATTGGCTGATACCTTACTTTGCCTTTCAATCTCTCGCGTGCTGTCTGAAGAATTTTTTGATGATCAAAAGCTAAAGGGGGAACCTGCAATGAAGAAAACCAATCAGCTTTTGCTGCGTCAGTGCTCGCCAAAAGAGAATAATCAGACGGCTTGACCAGTGCATAATAAGCAATACTTATTACCCGTTCACGCGGATCGCGATCTATGTCGCTAAAAGTATACAACTGTTCCAAGAATAGATTCCGAATTCCCGTTTCCTCCCTCAGTTCGCGACGTGCAGCTTCATCTGCAGTCTCCCCTAAATGTACAAAACCACCGGGAAGAGCCCAATGTCCTTTAAAAGGTTCCCATGCACGTTCCACAAGTAAAACTTTTAACTCGCCCTCATCTAGCCCAAAAACTACACAATCTACCGCCACGGCAATACGTGGAATCTGTTGTAGATAATCAATCAACAAAACGGCATTCACCTTCCTCGCGACAATGCAATTTATGGTCAGCTTATTTGCAATAAAACAAAGGCAAGGCAAGAGCAAGACGAAAATGCATATGAATACCGACTATCGTTTTTATAAACTTACTTTATTTCACAGCCATCCTTACCTACTGAACTTTGTTGGAAATCGCTTGTCAAGGGATTTTCAATTACCGAAAATTTGCCAAACATTATAGGAAACCATGCACTAGCTCTAAGCCAGCGTATTCCATAATGCAACGCAAAAGCCAAGCCATAGCCCGCTAAGACGTCCCCTAAATAGTGCTGTTTAGTAAAAAGAGTGGAAATTCCAATTCCTATAGCGGCAACAAAAGCAAATAGGCCCCATTTTCGACTTGCTTCTCGCGTCGAAAGAGCAGCGATCATAGCTGCCGCACAGTGTTCCGACGGCATGCAATTCCAGGCAGGATCTGCACCGCGGATGATTAGCAGCACCCAGGTGCCAAAATCACTTGGCGGTGTTAATAAAGGAGGCCTTTCGAAAGCCACCGGGATTGCCAAAAAAACTACCGTACAAATCAAAAGCATTAAAGCATCCGCGATAATCAGTTGATAAAAATGGACTCTTTTACGCACCATAAAGAATGGAAGCAAAAAAATTGGGTATAGAAGCAAATACAGCAAGCTATAATTAGGACGCATAGGAATATTCGATTCAATTGACACAGAAAGGTAACGAACTCGACTCGGATCAGTGAGAAAACCAGCCAAGAAATAGGTGCTCGCCCAAAGACCGAACATTATTACTCCAGCGATAGCCCACTTAACCCACTCGCGTGGCTCCTGGTCAGCTTGATCTTTGCCTTCCAATATTGCTGCCCCCAAAGCAATCGCCAAAGGAACAGGCCCAGGCACCAACCAGATCATGTACTCAGGAGAACAACTAACGCGCAGCCATTCAGCTAGTACAAAGACTGCTTCAAATACTGCTATGAGTGAGACAATGTAAAAAAAAAGAAAGCGCCTTATCTTTCCTTTTCGTCTACATGTAGCTGTTATATTCTGTTCTCGCAGCATACAAAAGAACACCCAATCACAATAACCGCCTTACCGCTAGAGGAGTCAATGTAATCAAAAAATTATACTAACACACTCCTTTCTACCCGCCCTACATCGTTCGCACCAATGACCATATTGTTTAACAGGTGGTTCAACGATTTGTTAGAGATATTGATTTTTTTCGAAAAAAAAGTCCAGAAATCGCCTAATGGCGTTATTGATCGGGTATTGTAAGTACGGAAACTTGAAACAGTTAACATTTCAGTATAGTAAAATACGAAGTGTTTCATCATAGCGGAGAGAATCCAAGGCTTGGCGAGCCGCCAGCAGACCTAAACAGTTATTGGCGACATTGTTCTTGATTGAATAGTCCGAGTAAACCGAGCAACCACCAACGATTAGAGCTTGAGAATGGAACTTTGTGAAGGAGCGCTGTTGGGCAGGTACACGCTTGTGTCTCGCTATGCATCAGGGGGGATGGCGGATATTTGGCTTGCCAACGCTGCGGGAGCGAGCGGATTTAAGAAGGTGGTGATTCTTAAGATACTGCAGCCGCAAATCGCCGAAGATCCAGACAATCTGCGAATGTTTCTTAACGAAGCCTTGGTGGGATCGGCACTCAACCATCCGAACATTGTTCACGTTTTCGACTATGGTGAAATTGGCGAAACCTACTTTATTGCAATGGAATATGTGTCGGGTAAAACCTTACGCAGCATCAAGAGCGAATTGCGCAAAAGGTTGCATTTACCACCAGTATGGCTTGCTCTACGAATAGCCAGCATGGTCTGCGATGCCCTTGATTACGCTTATCAACTCTGCGACATTGACGGCGTTCATCTGCATTTGGCGCACCGCGACATTACTCCAGAAAACATCATGGTCTCTTATCAAGGAATAGTTAAGGTTCTTGATTTTGGCATTGCTCGGCTTGATTGCGGTCAGCAAACCGAGGTTGGAAAACTAAAGGGCAAAAGGGCCTATGTAGCACCGGAGCAAGTTTTGGCTGCGACCAAAGAGCAAACATGTAACGACCACAGAAGCGATTTGTTCTCCCTAGGGGTGGTGCTTTACGAGATGCTTACTGGCTCCAGGCCGTTTCAAGGAAAAAATGAGTTATCTCTTCTCAAGGAGATTATTGAGAAAAACCCGGTTTCGCCTCGTCAACTGGTGCCTTCAATTCCTCCGGCCCTAGAAGCCATTGTACTTAAGGCTTTGAAGAAAGAACCAGACCAACGATATCAGTCGGCTGCCGAATTTCGTGACGTTATCGAAGAATTTATTCCTGCAATTGGGTACAAGACTGAACGCCATATTGCACAATTCATGGCAGATCTGTTCGGAGAAATTGACCCACTAATGACCACCACCCCTGCTCCAGTAAGAATCACAATTACCCCTAGCAAAAAAGCAGCGTCAGCAAACGAATGTGCGGAGTTCTCCATTGTTGAGTTGGACAACGAGCCCGGAATTTTAAAGATACAGAGTACTGAGTCTACGCCTCCTGAAGCTGCTAATTTTCCTGCGGTAGCTGCCAACCACGCCGATTTAGTAGCCAATAAGGAAATCAGCAGCGGATTCGCACATTGGGCAAAAGAAACCGAGACCTCCCCTGGCACGGGAGAGCCCGAAAAACTAAAACCGATCATCGACGAGGTTCGCCGCAGAATTCCTGGAGTAATCGGCGCCATCGCCCTGACCAAACCAGACATGCGGGTTATCGGAGATAATAGTTATGAGGCCGAAACATTGGGCGGCCAAGCTACTTATCTGGCAATGATTGGCAAACAGCTAGGCTCCATTTTTGGCGCAGGCGAAATCGATTTTGCTGCAGTTCAGGGAAATTCCAAGCACCTGCTGCTTTTTCCACATGAAGAAGAGTTGATATGTGTATTGGTAAGCGCGGAAAGTAATCGCAGCACAATAGATGCTGAAATAAAAAAAATCCGTGCCGCCAGCAAATAGTTATACTGCCGCACGAATACCGACCTTTGCTACACATCTAACAAACACTTACAGTGCCAAGAAATATTTGCGCACAAAGTTCCATATATCTACACTTTTGGAAACCTGATAAAGCACGTCTAGATTTTGAATGGGCATTCTTGCGTTCATGTTAGGTACAAGATAAGATAATTCAACAAATCATGAACCATCCCTGAGCTCGGAGCTCGTAATTATGTCAAGACCAACAATGCGTTTTGGTGTAGCAACTAAAATTGCTGCGATTGCTGCAAGCTTTGCTCTGCCTATTGCTGTACTTGTGTTCTTAATGGTGTTCAATATTAATGAATTCATTAGGTTTGCCGAGCTAGAGGTACTCGGTAATACTTATCAGCGCCCTGTGGAAAGTCTTCTGCAAAACCTTCAGGAACAACAGATACAGGTCCATTATTGTTTTTTTACAAAAGGGGATTGCTCTGCCAATATTGCTTCAATGACCGACAAAATCAATTCATCATTTCGTGCATTGCTTGACGTGGATGTTCGGATTGGTGAACAATTGCAGTTCAATGATGAAGGACTTGGCAAACGTAATCGCATTCATCTAAAGCTTTCCAATCTAATGAAGAAATGGAAAAAGATTGAGAAACAAATAAGTGAACCTATCCTAAAAGATCTTACCAGCATCGATGAGCAATATAATAGTTTGGTTTCCGATATTCGTGGGGTAATTGCTCATGGCGGAGACACTTCAAATCTAATTCTAGACCCCGATCTTGATAGCTATTATCTGATGGATATGACGCTACTAGCATTGCCGGAAATACAAGATCGCATCGCCAAAATAGCTATAAAGGGGTACAACGCGCTCTCCCGTGGAACCAGCGGGCCAGGACGCATGCAACTTGCTATCCAATCTACTTTGCTCAAGGATATCGATTTGGAACGAGTAACTAATAGCAGTGACTTAGCACTAATTGAAGACCGCAATTTCTATGGCATCAGCGATTCCCTACAACGTGAGTTGCCGCCTGCATTAAAACAGCATAAGGCCGCCTTGCTGAGATTCATTGAATTAACCAGGCTCACCGCTGAGTCGGAAGCGCCCGGCATCTCTGCAGACCTTTATGTTCAAGCAGCACGAGAGGCTCACACCGCAAGCTTTGAGTTGTGGAGTACTGCCGCCAGAAATCTGGATACGCTGATTGAGAAACGCATTGCTTTTTACCAATCTCGCCGCGTTACATCGCTTCTCTTGGCGTCAGCCTCCTTGATTCTTGCCAGCCTCCTAGCATTTCTTATCGCACGCGGTATACGTCGTTCACTTTCTTCTATGGTCGAGTCGCTTATACCCGGCGCTCGTCTTCTTTCGGCCTGCGCTCAAAGAATTGCCCGGGCTAATAAGTCCCGGCCTTCTGCTACCGCCGACGACGACATTATCGTAGAGGAACTAAGCGCCCACTGCGACGACATGAAAAGAATGGCAGACGAGTTAGCTGCTTTGGTGCGTGGAAGCTCTGGTAATGAGTCCGCACCGATCAAGTCATAAGAAAGCTAAATAGCTCTTGGGAGATCCATGAAGTCCTTGCTTGCGCAGTTGAATAGCATTCCCGGTGTGGTTGGCAGTATGGTTTACGACAACGAAGGAATGGTCGTCTGCCACTCATTTCCACAGGTCTACGAGACACAGCTTCTTCAGCAGGCCGCCACTCTTCTGACGGATAGTTCCGTTGGACTAGGAATGATAACCGGCACGTTGGAAACGTACGATTTGCGTTTCGATAATGCACGTTTATTTGTCCGCCCTATAGCTGGTGGTTTTTTATTGCTTCTCTGCGCCAAGGCAGTCAATTTTCAAATGATCATGATTGCTAGTTCGGTTGCAGTTCACAAAATTGAAAAGCTTATTAGTGAAAATGCAGAAAAAAAACCTAAAGAGGAATTGACAACCGACAAGAGTGAAGTGTCTGAAACTAAAGCAACTGCCTTCCTACCGCGTATTCCTCATAAACCCGGCCAGCCTACTCCTGTATATGTGGAAGTAGTAAGAACATTAAAACCTTATATGACTGAACAAAAGGCGACAAGCGTTCTCAATCGCCAACTCAAACATTGCAATGAATCGTCAGACTCTTTTTCAATTGAAGGCTTAAGAAAAATATCTAGCCATCTAATTTCCGCTGTATTGCTTTATACTGACGAGTCTAAGGAAGAGGAAATACTCAAAAAAATCAAAGCCATTATTGCCAACTATTGATTGCATTAGTTGAAGGGCTCGTTTCGAATAATGACAACAGAATTTTCGGCTACCTACCGACCCAGCGCAAGTAGCTTTCGGATTTCAGCATCAACAACCCCAATTTTTGTATCGGCATTAACCAGTACGCTTAGATAATGACTCTTGGATGAAAAAACCAGCAAATGCTGTACCGAGCCTTGAATTGCCGCAAACTGACTTTCGCCAAGCTGAAAGACTTCGCCCAATCGATTAGCTACCATTACCAAATAAGAAGCTTGGCCTTCCAATACTTCGGTTTCGAAACTATCGTCACCTATGCGTATTCCGTCTTTGGTCTGAAGAATAGCTTGAACAACACCAGAAACCCGGCGCATTTTCTCGATGATACTATTAGTACTAACTGGCTTTGGAGCAGCGAGCCCTTGGGAAGGAGTTCTACTGACACGTTCGCGAAAGCTGCCAAAAGCCTCAGTAAACAACTCCTTTGACGCCTTCTGAATAGTATTGCTGGTAGTGGTGACATTAGCCCGAACACTGTAACGACCGGTACTCCAACTAATAATATCACGGAGCGCTGATTCGCCAGCCTTATTAGGATACTCGGCATGAACGATTTCACCATCGTGAAAAAAAATTGAACCTGTAACTCCATTCGAATGCACACTAATACATCCAGAAAACCTCGCCTGCATGCTCAGTTGAATAGCATCAGCCAAGCCACCTTCTGCCAGAGTTCCCTCGACACCATCAAGGTCTGCTTTCAAACCGCCGTCATCGTGTGTGGATGCCATTTATTCCTCATTACCATGCAACTAACAAGAAAAGGTATCAGAACAATAATAACATTAATAATACTGAATCCGCAATGAGGCATTTGAGGTCTAGCAATTACGTTAAGAGGCAGAGCGACGGCAACATACATATACGTCACATATGCGTCAAAGGAAGCGCTTCCAACCTACCCCTATTAGGAACCTTGCTACCGCATTAATAGGCTCATAGATTCGGCAAATCTAAAAAAGAAATTGTCCACCTGAAGGAGAAGAAATGAGTCAGGATTACAGTGTTCGCAAATTCACCCACCTAAAAGGACTTAAGGGTATCAGTGACTCACAACTAGAACAACATTTCAAATTGTACGAGGGGTATGTAAAAAATACTAATCTTTTACAAAAACAGATTTCTGAATTAATGGCCAATAGCGAAAATGATTCGCTGGCTTTCGCAGAATTAAATCGGCGTCTTCCATTTGAGCAAAATGGAATGGTACTTCACGAATACTACTTCGAAAACATGGCCCCTAGCGACAACAGTCCACCCCCAAGTGACACCTTAATTAAGGCGCTAGAAAAAAACTTCGGATCTCTAGAAAACTACCGCAAAGAACTTCTTTCCTTGGCCAAAATGAGAGGGGTTGGATGGGTACTTACCCTTCAAGACCCCTCAACCGGGTGGTTATGGAATCGTTGGATTTCTTTGCATCAAGACGGAAATATTGCAAGCTACCGTCCAATTCTTGTTCTTGACGTTTGGGAGCATGCCTGGACAGTCGATTACAAACCAACTGAAAGAACAAAGTATCTTGATGCCTGGATAGACAATCTAAATTGGAAAGCATTAGAATCGCGCCTCATTCCTGGCTATCAACCATCAAAGTAACTGGGCCATTATTAACCAACGACACCTGCATTTCAGCGCGAAATACGCCTTTGCTAACTTTTGCCCCTTTCGCGCAACAAGCCCCGCAAAAATATTCGTATAACGAATTTGCTCCTTCTGGTTCCATTGCACCAACAAAACTGGGTCGTTTCCCCTTACGAGTATCCGCATACAAAGTGAACTGGCTCACTACCAATAGCTCGCCACCTGTCTCAAGCAGAGAAAGATTCATCTTTCCGTTCTGGTCCTCAAACACTCGCAACCCCAAGATCTTATCTGCCAAGTAGTCGGCATCGGCAACCTGATCTTGCTTGCCCACCCCCAAAAAAACCAAGAGACCGTCGCTAATTCGAGACACCAAGCTTTGCTCGACCATAACTGAGGCACCAGTCACTCTTTGGATTAACGCTCGCATCTAAATTTCAGTTTTCATATGAATTTTAGCCCAGAACATTTAGTTTACCATCAATGGGTATAATACTCGCGCCAAGATTTAATTTTTAGATCGTCATGGCTCTGAAAGGCTACCAAAGCTTTTACCACAGCCTTGGCAAGCTGAAGATTAGTAATTAAAAATACACCGTGGTCTATAGCTTGCCTTCTCACATGGTAGCCATCTATTTCCTCTGCAATGGAATACTCCTGAGGAATATTGATTACCAAATCAACTTCTCTCTTTTTGATTATTTCAATAGTGGAAGGAGAACATTTGTCCGAATATTTGTGAACCATCTGACAATCAATTCCTTTTTCTTGAAGAGCATGAGCTGTCCCACGGGTCGCAAATAATGGCAACTTCATGTCGGAAAGTAGCCGGGCATATTTAATGAATTCAGCTTTATCGCTACTCGTTCCAATCGCAAGCAAAACACCTTTTTGAGGCTTTTGAAATCCAGTAGAAATCAGGGATTTCAGAAGAGCTTCATGCAGGTTATCTCCAAAACACCCCACCTCTCCGGTAGATGCCATTTCAACACCCAGCAGAGGGTCAGCACCTGCCAGTCTACGAAAAGAGAACTGGGCGGCTTTCACACCAACATAATCGATATCTAGGTTCCGATTGACAATGTTTTCGGGCTTTTTACCCAGCATGATTTCCGTGGCTAATTCAACAAAGTTGACTTTGGTGACCTTGGAAACAAAAGGAAAACTTCTCGATGCTCGCAAATTACACTCGATAACCTTAATCTGATTGTCTCTAGCTAAGAACTGAATATTAAAAGGACCGGTAATATTCAATGCTTCGGCTAATTTTCGCGCAGTATGCTTAACTCGTCGCGCAGTTTCAAGATACAGCTTTTGAGGAGGCAATACTAAAGTAGCATCTCCTGAATGGACCCCGGCGTTTTCAATGTGTTCGGAGATAGCCCAAACAATTACTTTTCCATTATCGGCAACCGCATCTATCTCGATCTCTTTAGACCCTGACTCGTAGTGACTAATTACCACTGGATAGTCGGGTGAAACCAGTGCTGCTCGTTCCAAAAAATTTTTGAGATTTTCAGAATTATATACTACTCGCATGGCCGCACCGGACAGCACGTAACTAGGACGTACTAATACCGGAAAACCAATTTTATCTCCCACCTCCTGCAGATTTTGCTCTCCAGTGTATTCTGTCCACAACGGTTGATTAATTTCCAAAGAATCGCATAGCGATGAAAACTTATGGCGATCCTCGGCGTGATCGATCATATCCGCTCGCGTGCCCAATATTCTAACGCCTTCTCGCTCGAGTTTGAGAGCCAAATTATTGGGTACTTGTCCACCGACAGAAATCATAACGCCTACCGGATTTTCCTGACGATATACCTCTAACACTGTCTCCAACGATACTTCGTCAAAAATAAGACGATCACAAACATCGTAATCAGTGGAAACAGTTTCCGGATTATAATTAATTAAAACAGTTTCATATCCCATCTTTTGAGCGGTTTGAATAGTATTCACGCAACACCAATCGAATTCCACGCTACTTCCAATTCTGTACACGCCAGAACCCAAAATTAGTAATCGGGGCTTGCCAGATGAAATTGATTCATCTTCATGTGAATCATACGAAAGATAGAGATAATTCGTCTCCGCTGCATATTCTGCCGAAAGCGTATCAATTTGGCGTCGCACCGGCCGAATCCCCAATTCCCAACGAAATTCTCTAACGTCTTTTTCGCTCCTGCCATGGAGACAAGCAATGCGCGAATCGCTAAAGCCCATTACCTTGCTTTCAAGCAACAAGTCTCGACTCATTGGCCATAAAGATTTTTCTAATTTCTTTTCCTGTTCAACAATTCGTTGGATTTGAAAAATAAACCAACGATCAATCTTGGACCAATCAAATATTTGTTCAATTTCTATGCCTTTTCTTAATGCGGTTGCGATAGCAAACAGTCGGTAAGGATTGGCAATAGAAATCGCTTCGCGAAGATCAACCGCGGCCATTTTTTCGCCTTCTAGTCCCTCCACTCCAATTCCCACCATACGTAAAGCTTTTTGCAAAGCAGATGTGAAATCACGGGAAATGGCCATAACCTCACCCACCGACTTCATTGAGGAACCAATAGCGCGTTCCACCCTCTCAAATTTTTCTAAATCCCATCGAGGTACTTTCACTACACAATAATCTAGCGCTGGCTCAAAAAAGGCCTTGGTTTTGCGGGTGATTTTGTTTGCTAATTGAGTAAGTTCGTAACCCATAGCTAGTTTGGCAGCAACGTAGGCCAAAGGATAACCAGTAGCTTTGGATGCCAGTGCCGACGAGCGTGAAAGACGAGCATTTACTTCGATAACTCGGTAATCAGCACTATTGGGATCTAATGCATATTGAATATTACATTCTCCAATAATGCCCAAATGCCGAATTGTCTTTATTGCGATTTCCCGCAACATATGATATTCATTATTATTTAGCGTTTGCGAGGGAGCTACTACGATAGATTCCCCAGTGTGTACACCCAAGGGGTCTAAATTTTCCATATTACATACGGTTATGCAGTGACCAAAAGAATCAGCGACTACTTCGTATTCAATTTCTTTCCACCCTTCGAGGCTTTCTTCCACCAAAACTTGAGAAACCTGAGAAAAAATTACATCGACCACTTTGGCAAGGTCGCTCCCATTTTTGGCAATAGTCGAGCCGAGACCACCTAAAGCAAATGCACCCCGAAGCATAACTGGAAAACCAATTTCTTGCGCAGCTTCCCATACTTCCTCCATAGAAATACAGGCGCGGGAGCGGGCAGTCTTTACCCCTATTTCCGCCAATCGTTTGTTAAAAAGAGCTCGGTCTTCAGTATCGCGAATAACGTCAACCTGCGTTCCTAAAACTCTTACCCGGTGTTTTTGTAAAATACCGCGATCCCATAACGCGATTCCGCAATTCAGAGCGGTCTGACCCCCAAACGCCAATAGAATTCCATCCACCTTCTCTTTTTCCAGAATTCCTTCAACAAATTCGGGAGTTACTGGCAAAAAATAAATCTCATCTGCCATTCCTTCGGATGTCTGAATGGTGGCGATATTAGGATTCACCAAAACCGTACGTATTCCTTCTTCTTTTAACGCTTTAATAGCTTGCGATCCTGAATAATCAAACTCGCCCGCTTCACCTATTTTTAGAGCGCCGGACCCGAGAATGAGCACAGAACGGATGTCTTTTTGTTTTGCAGGCGTAACCATAAGGCAACCTCATACTCTCAGAGCATTTCAATAAATTCGTCGAAAAGCACTTGTGATTCTACCGGACCGGGACAAGCCTCAGGATGAAACTGTACACTACGCCAAGGCTCGGTTCGATGGCGTATCCCTTCATTGGTGCCATCGTTGACATTGACAAACCATTCCTCAAATCCAGATGGTATTTGCTCCCTATCGACCGCATATCCGTGATTCTGACTAGTAATAAACGAACGACTATCTAGCAGCGACTGTACCGGCTGGTTTTGGGACCGGTGGCCATAGCGAAGCTTATAAGTTGCACCACCTGCCGCCAGAGTTAATAGCTGGTGTCCCAAACATATTCCAAAGATGGGCTTACGTTTTTTCATTGCCTTGCGGATATTGGCAATAGTAACTGGAAGATTAGCTGGGTCTCCGGGACCATTAGAAATAAGAAATCCATCTGCTCCCTGATCGTCTTCCGCAAAGTCGTAGTCGTAAGGAACACGAATAACCTCAACCCCGCGAATTAGCAAAGAACGCACAATACTGTGTTTAACCCCGCAATCTATGACTAGTACCTTTTTCCCAGATTTTCCATTGCCGAGGTGCCTCTCAATTGTGGGAGTAGAAACCAAAGGTACTACCGCTGCCAAATCATGACAGTCTTGGTCGAGGCTATCGTTGTCCTCTACCGGACCGAGCTTGCCCCGCATAGTTCCCTGCTCGCGCAGTCTTTTGGTTAGACTACGCGTGTCCACCCCGAAAATAGCGGGAACCTGACACTGGCTCAACCACTGACCAAGACTACGCACCGCTTCGTGATGAGAAAACTTCTCCTCGTACCGATTAACCACTAGTCCCAAAATCTTCGCATCGGAGGATTCGTACCGAAGAGCCAGGCCATTCTCTATTTTCAGCGGGGGGATTCCATAGTTGCCCATCAGAGGGTAAGTAAGCACCAAAATTTGGCCTTTGTAAGATGGGTCGGAAAGGGTTTCCACGTATCCGGTCATGCCGGTGTTAAAAACAACCTCTCCAGTCACCGAACGGGGACTAGCAAAAGACATCCCCGGAAATACCGTACCATCTTCTAAAACAAGCTTGTAGGGAACGAACAAACGCTCCATGAGAGAACCTTTCATTTGGAGTGAAACCTGGCAGCCCCATGGCTTCTCCTGTCACCGAAGGCCTTTCCTTTAATTCGGCTACCGTCCAATTATCGAACGGCTCACCATATTCTACGGCCTTGCTATCCAAACGGAGCGGCACCATACAGGTCTAAAGCGCGACTGGCAATCATGATGATGATAGCACTGGTCATCGCTAGAAATTGTGACTATTTTACTGCGGTTATCGCTAAAAACATACACCAGCTTCTCAGGAATGAAAACACATTGCAGCCACCTTATTTGCACCTTGAGTTAGTTAATATGATGAAAATTACCGCTGGGCGGTCAACCACATGAAGGCGTCCGTACCCAATCAACTAACCATCCCTTTGCCTAGCTAGCAAATAGCAGCCAAATCACCGGCAATTCGACGGCCAGAGTACTGGAAAAACCAGCCACTCGTTTATTTGGAAGTAGATGCCGATTGCAACTCCCCGAGAGCCTTTAGCGCCTCTTGATTTTGGGGATCGATTCTCAATGCGTCCTGGAATTTTTGGATAGCCCGCGGGTTTTCGCCTTCGTTTTTGTACAATTGCGCTAACAAAAGGTACGAATCAATCCTTTTGGGTTCTAAAGCAATAGCCCGCATAAAGGCCTGAATGGCTTTCGCAGTTTGGCCATCTCTGTACAGCACCACCCCATAATACTGATTACCCAATGGATGGTTTGGGTTCTTTGCTAAGACTGACTCAAAAACCTTTAGTGCTCGTCCAGTATCTTGATCCTTATGAAAATAACAAAAACCAAGTTCTACCAGAACGTCTGTATCAGTAGGATTTGCTACTGAAACGGCTTCCAGAGCAGGTATAGCCCTATCTAAATTCCCTCTCCGCGACGCAACAATTCCTAATTTTTTTGCGGCTTCGACATTTTCTGGAAAATCCGCTCTGACCTTTTCGAATATCTCTTCAGCTAGTGCCCAGTCTCCCTTGGCTTGGAATAGATCTCCCATGCTCAGTCGGAACTGCGCATTTTTTGGTTCCAAAACAATCGCTTTCTCATACAAGGGAACAGCTTTGGCGGAAACTCGCTTTGCTGCCCAAGCCTCGGCAAGATCAAAATACGCCTTGGCGCTTACTTTTCCTTGAAGCCGTTCTTCCGTAGCAATACGTCTTTCATAGGAATCGATAGCACCGTCATATTCGCCCAGCGAAAAGAGGGCTTCTCCCAATGCTGCTTGGGCAGAAGCATCATCTGGCATCAAGGAGACTGCTGTTTTAAGTGATTGAATGCCATTTTCTGAGTCTCCCGCCTTAATATACGCATCCGCTAGAAGGCGATGGACCTCTGCATCAGTTGGTCTTTGCTCAGCAACATTTTTTAAAATAACCAAAGCCCGCTTCGGCATTTTTTGCTTCATATATGCATCAGCGAGAGCAATTCGAACCCGAACCGATTCCGGGCGCAAGCGAATCGCCTTTTCGAATTCGCGGGTAGCCAGTGACTGTTTACCGGTACGATAGTATAGAAGCCCCAGATTAAAATGAGCATCAGCATATCCTGGGTCTAACAGAATTGCCCGTTTTAATTCTGAAAGAGCGCCCTTTTCATCATCCTTTTCCAAAAGAGATACGCCTAGATTATTGTGTGCTTCCGCGTGAGTAGGGTCAAGACTAATTGCTTTCTGGAAGCTCGCTATAGCCGCATCAAACTGCATCTGCCTATAATAGACCAAACCCATGTTGTAATGAGCTTCAGGGTCATCAGGTACAGCAGCAATTGATTTGGAAAGCTCTTTCAGAGCCGCTTGTATTTGACCCAAATCGCTTAACGCTTTTGCTAAATTTATGCGAGCCTGTTGCAAATCGCTATCTTGCTCTAAGGCCTTTCGGTAAACGACAATAGCATCCCAGGGTTTACCTGCCCCTTCCAAAGCTTCACCTAGGTTAAAGAGAATAATGGGATTTTTTGGTTCGAGCTCGAGAGCATCCCGCAGTCTCTGTACCGCACCATCGTAATTCTGGACTTTGCGCAACAACAACGCCCACTGCACCAAGCATTCTGAAGAAACCGGAAACATTTTAGAGGTTTCTTCCATAAGAATTAGTGCCTTATCGATTTTTCCAACTGTTTCAAAAGCACGACTTAATGAAATTCGAGCGTCCAAGTTTTGGGGATTCAATTTAACAGCGGTTTCTAATTGCACGAGTGCATTTTCAAACCGCCCTTCCGCCATCAACACCACCCCTAAAACCAGTCGCGCTCCGTCGTCACGAGGACTATCTCGAACTGCCTTCTGAGCAGCACGAAGTGAATTTGCTTCCCGGGACAAAAGCGTTTCCTTCGACGAGGGAACAGGTTTTTGCGAAACATCTTGCTTCGCTAGAAATGGAAGATGTCCCTTTTCCCCAAGCGTCGCACTTGGCACGATAATCGTTGCAATCGCAAAAAAGACCGGAAAAAAACTCATGGTAAACTCTCACTCAACCCATGGGCTGCCTTGTCCGCCACCCGTGTTTTTTGCCAGTTTATGCCTAGTGCTATACCACACGCTCCGGTACTTCTCCGCCTCGCGATTATCTTCCGAGAAAGCCTCGATTGCCTCATCTACTTCTTCTTGAAAATTCGAAACCTGGCGATCAAATTTCGCCAAATCAATGTCTTGAGAACCCTCGACATTGGCCTTCTTAACAATTATCGCCTTCGTGCGCTCAAATTGTGCTTCTGCCAACTGCAATTTTGCTTCACTCAATTCAAGGGCAGTTTTTTGGGCATCAAGCCAGGAAGATAAGAACTCTCTACGCTGCTTTGCTTCCAGCACAGACAGCCTACCAATATCAATCAACTTGGCAGTATTGGCTTCGGTGGCACGACGCAACGATTCCTCAGCTTCATCAATTCGCAGCTCCGAGTTCTGGTAATCCTCCCGCGCTTCATTCACTCGAATAGCCGCCTCATCGACCGCATCAATAGCGATAAACAAATCGTTTTCCGCCTCAATGAGGTCTAGCTTAGATTCCAGAGGCAACCCTTCAAGCGTACTTTGCCCTACTCGCGTCATCCCGCAACCGGAAAGCACCAAAGCTAGAGCCAGAGCAATTCGCATAAGCCACCACTCCATCATTGAGCCCCATCAATAGCCGCACTAAACTTGCCAAAAGCAGTACGCCCTCTACCGGCGTCGCCTCCCTCCCCAAGGGTAACGCGAAAACTGCCCGAAATATGTGTGGTCGTCAACGAATCGATCTTTAGAGTACCTCGTTTTACGCCCGCCAATAGGTGAACAGGGTCCTCTGCAACCGAACGGGTTACTGACGCATTAATGGTTCCGTCTGGAGAAGGAGAAAGGTCCAGTTCGCTTCCGGAAGTAACGCTACCCAAAGCTGAAAGCTTAAAAACCACATCTTCAGAATTATCGGCACCTTGCTCACCGCGATATCGCAGATAGCGAATAGAAGCCTCAGAATCGGAAACCGCTGCCTTCACATCAGTGAAATCCAAATCCAAAATCTCCGTCAAGCTTCCCTCTAGGGTATTCGTCTCCGAACACCCAATATACGCAATGCAACCGCCTAGAACCATTAGAAAAACGCGCCTATTTGGAGCAACTATCATTAAAGAACTCCTCGGGATGCGCCTAAAAATACTCTAGACTTTCGGCTATTATACTGAACCCACAGCCAAACCGATCGAAAAACTGGTTCCCGGTGTTTCAGTTTTTGCATGCGGCGTATCCCGAATCTACGTCATAACCTCTAACGGCTGTTTTCATGCTCGCTAATTGCTCTTTTGCTCCTGCCCGATCACCGAACCGACACATCAATGCCGCCAGATTCGCACGGGCTTTATCATTACGACCATCTAACTCGATGGCTCTTTGAAGCGCTTCTTTAGCTAAATCAGGTTTACCCATGCGCAAAAGAACAAATCCTAAAGCGCCATGTGACGCCGACCGATTTTCGTCAACCTCAACTAGTCGTCCATAGACTAGCCGAGCCCTTCTATAGTCACTGGCGCTCAGATAAGCGCTGCCCAGCCCCTCAAGAGCCTCTATATCACTGCTATTCCTTTCCAGAGACTGCCGAAAGGATTTGAGTCTTTCCGCTGGAATCGCGGGAACCCTCGAAGGAACAGAAGTATCCAAATTGACATCTCTTTGTCGCGTAATACATCCTCGCGCAAAGGGAGTATAAACTTCTAACTCCCTAGCTTTTTTTGCACATGTTTGAAATGCCTCTTCCGAACCTTTCTTCAATTCATCCGATTGCTTTTTCAAAGTAGCTCTAAGCTCTGCTTTTTGCCCATCGCTTAACCCGGCCGGCTCAGGCATAGATGACAAAGCTCCACTAAGAATGCTCAACGCCTGGCCAAGGCGGTACATACCAGCGATTGCCCAATCTCCTCCCATCTGCGCGGCACTGGTATATGCTTGCTGTAACCTCGAAAAGATTTCTGCTCGCGCCTCTACATCGCTGGTCTTCTGGAATTGGCGAAACGCCGCTTCGCCCCACAAAAAATATACTTCGGCAAGCCCTTGAGGATCAGAGACTGCGCTGTTCTGCAAAGCCCTTCCCACCGCAACAATTTGCTCTTCAGCTTGTGCCGCTTTACCCTGCTTAAGCAACGACTTTCCTAGAACTGCCGCGGCCTTGGCATTGCTCGCATCTACCTTAAGAGCAGCTCGGGCTGCGTTCTCAGCGCCTTGCAGATTTCCGGTAGCAAGACGCGCTTCGGCAACCTTAGCGTACGCACCAGCCTGCCTCGTAGCAGCAGCAACCTTCTCGAAATCTACAACCGCACGATCCAGATCCCCGAGCATCATGCGCAAGGTGCCTGCGGTTTCTAGTGCTTCCAATGCCTTGGGATCTCCTGGAAAGCTATCGTTCATCGACTCAAAATACTGAGCGGCAGTATCAAAATCGCCCATCTCGGTCGCAAAGCGTCCCAATGTTAAAACCGCATTGGCAGCAGTTGATGTTCTGGGGTAACGATTAAATACTTTCTGAGCAATTTCTCTAATTTGACGTAAATCTCTTTTGGCCACAGCATGGCTAAAAGCGTTTGTCAAAGCCCTTTCGGCTACATCAGTGGCCGCTCTAGAGGGATCGTCAGCAATTTTCATTAGCCGAGTTATCGTGTCTTCACTTCCGATATCGGATGCGATCACTACTTCGGATAGCTCTTCAGTTTTAGCAGCAGCAATTATCTTTTTTATCTCAGCCTTTTTTGAATCCGGAAGCGCCGCTCTAGTCAATCGAGAACCAGCATCCATCATTCCTTTAAAATCCTTCATGCTGTGGAAAGCATCCAGCGCCAGATCAGCGGCTATCACGGCGTCAGAATCTCGGGGATGCTCCACAGCAAAGGAGGTAAACAAGCTACCAGCCTCACTAAACATTCCGTCATCGTAATAAGCACGAGCAATATTAAACTTGACCTTTGCCACGTGTTTGTTTCTTGGAAAATTCTTTACATAAAAAGACCCTACTAGACGTATTCCGCTTCTGGAATCCACGCGATCGAAATAGCTTAACTCATCAGGATTTTGGAGTGCATTTTGCCAAGAAACCAATGTTGAGTAAAGCGCTTCTTCCTGGGCATTGCCCTTTACCCTTTTTGCTACTTCCTCGTACTGGCGACCAGCCTCGGCAAAGCGTCTAGCGTTAAACAAGGATTCTGCACGATTTTTCATCATTGCGAGTCGATATTTCTCATTTCTAAACAAATCTAAATAGGCCTCGTAAGCATCAGCGGCCTCACTAAACATCGACATTACCCTTTGCTCATTTTTGCTGGGCTTGTCTAAACTCTGATTCCTGTTTCCATTGAAGGAAGACGGAAAACGTTTTTGGGCTTTTTGTGCGTGCATTTGAAGCATGGTTGCCAGATCTCGTGAATAGGCTTCCAGATCGCCTAAAAGATCAACCCGGTCTTTCTCACTCATACGACCGTCAACTCTTGCGCGCGCAGCCACGCGCACAATAGCCTTTACATCATCCGACCGAGGGATTACCGCTCCCTTGCTCGCCTTGATTGTTTCGTACAGTCTAGTTGCACGTTCAGGATCTCTCTCAAAATCGCGACTCATCACTAAAAGGCGCCGATAGGCAGGCGCCGCATCTTGAAATTGCTGTTTTATAAAGTATCGATTACCTAGCTTCTCTAAAACAATCTCCAACGAGGTCGCATTGTCACATAGTTCTTCAAAAAACTTGATAGCCCCTTTTGCTGGACGACTTTCGGTATAGGAGTAAACCAGATCACTCAGCGCCAACGCTTTAACCTGCAAGGCTTTAGCGCTCGATCCTTCTTTTATAGGAGAGCGAGCAGCAGCTTCGAAGTACCTCGCAGCTTCGGAATGCTTCCCTCGGTTAATCCAGACCCATCCCATTTTGTACTGCGCAAGGTTATGTGCAGGAGATGCTGGGTTTTTTAATATTTTTAAATAGTATTTTTCTGCCTCATCCAATTTTGATTTATCAAAATGGTAATCAGCAATGATCAACAGGGCCTCTGACGCAAGAGGGCTTTGGGCATTTTTGTCCGCCAACTCCTGATACATTTCCAATGCTTTGTCGTATTCGCCCAGCTCTCGGTATTCGTGAGCAGCGAAAAACCTAACCTTGTCATTTTCTTTGTAATCAGGAAATTCGCGGAGAATTCTTTCATACAAACTGATGGCTTTCTGCTTTAACAAGGTTACATCAGGAACAACTAAAGAACCACCTTTGTGGGCATCTGTATTCAGCTCTGCTTCTAGATGAAAACGATAACGGCTTTTTTCTACATATAATTCAGCCTGACGAAAAACCAAATCAGGAAGGTACGGCGCAGCCCGGCTCGCCGCAATTAACTTGTCAGTAACTCCAATTGCGCGATCAACTTTAATAATGTCCCTTCGAAGTTTGGCTATCAACTCAGTGCGCTCGGACGATCTGTTGTAGAGACTGTATCTCGGTACATCAGGAGCCGATGCGCAATAAGGCATACAGAGCAGAACCAACGCCGCAACTATACAGGGTAGCAAGTATCCTCTGGAAGGCAGGCATCTCATTTGTCGGCCTCCACAGCCGCACACCGACTAGGCAGAAAAAGTCGGTAGTCTTTTAATTCATCGTTCCAGTATTCACCATCAAAAAGATAAAGAACATCGTCAGGCTGAACTTCGGGATCTTTTGCCTTAGCAATAGTATTGGCCCCACCCTTGCGCACCCGCTTGTAAAGATCGAGACCAATTTCATATTCGAGTAATCTTACTTGCTCTTCATCTCTCAGCAAACGATCGGCCGTATCGACCAGCGCTCGCCTAAGTGTGGATTCACGCTGACGCGTGGCTTCAGCAATTGCTCGGTCATACAATCCTCTCAGGTGTCTGGTCAGTCCAGATGCTTCAAACCGACTGGCATATTGATCAACCTTATCTCGCTCTTTTCCCAACTGCTCTAAAAACTCGCCTGCCTCTTTAAGACTTGAGCTTTGTTCCAACGCCGCCCGAATAAGCCGAGAATCATCTTTCAAATTTCCTCGCTCATGAATCAACACCAAGGCAGACTTGTAGCGCCGCAAAAAGCCGCGAGCAGCTCGCTTAGCTGGCAAATAATGGCATCTATCCTTATATATAAGCGATTGCAAAATATACTTCTCCGGTAGGAAAAGATCTCGAAAGCTTGGCGCATCCAAAGCTAACAAAAGCCCCATTGCTTGAGACGCATCTCCTTTACGGTAATAGGTCCACGCTTTTTCTAAATATATTTGACCTCTGCCCGGATCAAGCTCGGGTAGCTCTACACCATCGTAAAGCAAATGCGTTTTGTCGAATTCCGACCGCTCAAAATAAAGACGTGCAGCAGCAATTCGCGCTTCATTACGAACTTCTCGTGGAGCCTGTTTGTCGCCCGCCAAAGCTTCGAAATCAACCAACGCACCTTCAACATCTTTCCCTCTAGTCATCTTCTCCACAGCCTGAATCAACTTCGCCCGAGCATAATAAACGCTGTTACTATGCAGTTTCTTAAAATGGGCTTTTGACCAGCGTAAATCTCCATCTTTTAGAGCGATCAAGCCTTTATAAAACTGTATATAATCAGAAATTGCTGTTGAAACCGGACCAAAGTCGGTATTGTATAAAACTTCTCGTTCAATCAATTCCTTATCATATGGCGTCTTCGAGGTAAGTTTTTCCAATGACGCAAGCGCTTCCGGAAAAACTTCCGCCCGCGCCCTGGTTTTGGCCACATTAGCCCAATAGACTACGGCGGCGTGGGAAAAACCTAAACTGGCTAAATCTTCACCTAGAAAAAATTGTGCCCATTCATAGTTATCTGCCGTTCGCGGCGAGCCATTTAGAAAAGCGTAAAATTGTGCAGCCGCATCTCGATATTCTTTTTCGTAGTGAAGCTTTAATGCCTCATCAAACCACTCCGCTCGAGCCGGCATTGGAGATTCTTTAGAAGGCGAAGAAACACCTTGACTATTCTTTGACTGATTTTCTTCGGCTCTCCCAGAAGATTTAGGTCGGTTCTCAGCCGTCGAGGAATCAGCATTTTCTGTGGACGCGGATGCCAATGCAACCAAAATCGCACACATAGCACAGGGAATATTAATCATAATGCTTAGTCCGCTCCGCCCAGATTAACGGCTAACCCCAAGGATACGTCGACAACCTGAGTAGATTCTCGCGAGATTAAGTAATGATATCTGCCTTCTGCACGTACTGAAACAGAATTAGTAACAAAAAAACGCAATCCAGCCCCGGCTTGTGGGCCCGGTTTATAGGAATTTGAATCAGCTTTTCCAAGTTCAAATTTACCCAGAGACGCTCCTAACAAGAAATAAAGCTCCGCGTGCAGAACACCATAATTTAGAAACGAATGCTTTCCATACATTGGTTTCAAAACTGCGGCTGTCCCCATCATCCATTGCAGCTTATCGAATTTTGTAGGTGATACCCCAAAATCTTTTCGTAGCTGCTCTCGAAGCTTGGTTTCAAAGTTGAAACTATATGTTCCGCGAATTACTTCCCACCCAATCAGATCACTAAAGTGAGCAGTATAACTCACTTCAGGGCAAAGTCCCTTATAGAATGCGTCCAAGGGTTGATAAACTGCGGCTGCAAAAATCTCATGATCGAGCCGAAATTTTCTCTTTTGTACGGCCGCTAATTTTTCTGGCTCTTCTGCCTCCAAGGCTAGAGTAGGAAGAGCGACAAGCAAGGCCATTCCCATCGCAACTATTGTTCTCACTTTCAAAGGAACCTCGCTCAGCTAGAAACCAACGCTCTGGAACATGAACGGATAGGAAACTACCACATTTCCTCCAGAGGGTTTAGGAAACACCCATCTTGCTAAACTACTCACAATACAGTTCTGGACGCTAGCACTTCTCAACGTTGCTCTGGTTACCTTTATAGCCGATACACGACCAGAGGTATCAATTGTCCATTCAAAGACTAGCTGACCGGAAAGCCCTGATTCTTTCAAAAGCGCTCTTTCATAACAGGCTTGAACTTCCCCCAAGTGATTATTGATCACCTTGGCAATTAAATCCCGAGCTAGACTTCCTCCGCCGCCACGCCGTTTAAACCGTGATGGCGGAGCGGAAACCCTTCCTGCAACTTTACGTTTTCCTACCTTGCCAGCAGAAAACGTCCCAATTCCTACGCCTCCCCCGCCCATCCCGCGAACCCCTTTGGTAGCAGCACCGAACCCTCCCTTACCTTTTCCAAAACCAATCCCGGCCATGGCAATGGGCGGCTTTCCGATAAGCGGCGAAAGCTTGTACCCTTTTCCCTTGTTGCCAGAACCCGCCGGACCTTGCCCAATTTTAGAAGTAGCTTTTAATAGACTCTCTACAGCAGGTACGCTTGTCAATTTTTTAACCGCTCTCAATGCCTTTTTTACTTCCGCAGGCTTCTGCGAGTTTGCTACTTTTTTACGCACTTTTTTGCGAGGTTCTTTTTTCTCTTCCTTCTTTTTCTCGACTTTTTCTTCCTTCTTTTCTTCCTTTTTTGGGATGACTTTTTTCTTTTCCGGGGGTCTCAGCACAGCTCGCACCGCCTGAAGCTGACGCGGATTGAAATCAGACTGCTCTTTGGGTAACGGCATTAACCAAATCGCAAGCGTGAGGAGAATACCAAAACCCAACGCAAGTCCAACCGAAAAAAAGGCTTCTGAGCGCACCCAATCGCGAATTTCTCTCTTAGGAACTAGTTGCACCTTTTCGCTGCGTAGCTCCAGCGAATAGGACGCATCTCCAATGCGCAAAAGCTGGCCTGGCTCCAAGCGAATACAAACCACCTTTTTCTTGACGTTACCTTGAGCTTGTTTCCAACCAGCAGAATCAAAACGATATGCGCTAATCCCGCGCGGTACACGTATCTCCCATGCCTGATTGCCCGAATTTTTAAAACTTTTAGCCAAAGTGAATCTAGTAGGAAAACTGGAATGATATAGAGGAATACTATTTCGCTCAGAAGCTCCACCACTAACTTGACTTCCGAAGGAAAAACCGTAAAGGCCCACTACGGTTTTGCCCCAAAAAACCCGTGCACGCAATTGCGGCCCAGCAGGTTCTGTTTCCTTTCCAATACCCTTAATAGAACTTTTGTGCTCGCTTACGGACGTTGCTGCCGGCAAATGCTGCTGTCCCGATTTAGGCCTTTCAGCCAGTTTAGGAAACCTGTCCGCGCCAGGCATTGGTACTGTGAGTTTTGGTTTTTCCTTAGGCTTACTTCGAGTAGGCGCTTTGGATTGAATCGGTCGGGAAACGACTTCTTTTTTTTCTTGCTCAACAATTTTTACACAGGGTGCTTCTTTTGCTTCAACTTGATTGCTGGGACGTTTAGAAACCAACTCCCTACGCGCAGATTGCGCATTGGACAATCCCGTTCTTTTTTGGCCAATAGCGCGGAATTTTAGCAAAAATGGACCAATAGATACGTCGTCCAGCGGCCGAACTTCAGCCTCTCTAGAAGCTTGTCCGTTTATCGCGATACTCGAGTCGCCCAATCCCTGGAGAAGTATTTTTCCATCTCTAAACGTGAGAAAGGCATGACACCCGCCCACACTTTCGTCGGCAAGCACCAACTCGCAATCAGCATCACAACCTACGGTGTAATCCCCGGGCAAAAACACCTCGGAACCCATTAGGTTCCCGTCCCGGAAGATCACCACCTGAAGAGCCGAGGCGTCGCCCACTTTTGTACTCGTTTTCACTCTTTAAGCACATCCTTAATGATTTGATCACGAAACCCGGTACGCTGTTTTACCATGCTACGAATCTCAAGTTCCTTGCGATCAAAAAGATAAACTGCACCTGATTTATTTGTCTGACCTTGGATTAGCCGATCATCAAAATCGATACGCGTTGGACCCCTGGTTTTTACAGAAATCTCACCATCAGAGGCACCAGGAACGCTTGAGGCACTATCGTCTTTCTTGTTTTGCTCTTCTTTGATCTTCGATCGCTTAATCCGTGATGAAGATTTAGCTCTTGCCCTTGGCTTGGCATAAATCTCACCACCCGTAGCAACAAAGAAAGAGAGTAACACAAAAATTGTTATCCGACGCACTTTCGCTCTCCTCCCTTGTAGTCCTATAAGTCCCTAAAAGCAGTCCCTATAAGTCCCTAAATCAAAGGTTTGTCAAAAAGTTCGCTCAGCAGAAAGAAACCGCCTATTAGTAAGCCAAAACAAGAGGCATTTTGTCAAACATACTTTCTCTTACTAGTATTCTATGACAAAATAAAGTGCTTTCGTCAGCAAAAAATTTGCACAAACATGCCATCATGTGGTCCTTAGTAACCAGAAGAGTTGAAATTAGACCTAAAAATCGAATAGTAGTCTTTTTAGATTGATCACTAGCTTCTTTACATTAGCGACTATGAAATTCCCACAAAGATCACCTACACTGCTAGGCATGCAACGCGCACTAAACTGTTTTAATTAGTGTTATAAACGGAAGAGTCAATGGCCCATCATTTTACTAGATTAGCAATATTGGCCGCTGTTTTCGTTCTTCATAGCTGTACAAACGCCTCGCTCTATTCTTCCGAGGGACAGGAAGCCAATCTTCCCGATCGCGTTTCTTTCGAGGGAGTAGTTTGCGCTCCTTCGCTCTCTGGCAGAAATTTTCCTTCCCGTGTGGTTTTTGCCATCCAAAACGGAGAAGGAGACGTGAGCGTAGCTATGCGCGACCAGATAGCCAACGCCATTACGGAAGCCACTGAGGGTTACTCTAGCCGCTCCCACCGCTACGCGCTAGTCGACTTCAATCAGTTCTCGTTCAGTCTAATCGATGCGCCCTTAGGTTTTGGGAGTACTGACGCGTTACGAGTAGGACTTAATTCTTATCGAGCTTTTCAGCGAGCTGGACCCCTATCAATAACTAATCCGCTTTCGCTAGCTCATGCACTGCTATCAGGAATAATGATTTCCGACTGCCCTGGAGCCCGGCAAAGAACACGTTATTCAGTAGTGCTAATTCTATTTCAGCCAGCTCGGGGGCGCTGTGCGCCCTATATTAGCACCCAATGCGGCGATGCCCCTAGCGGCCAATCGCCGGAAGCCTACGAGTGCATTAACTACGACCCATCGTATATTGAAACCCCTGAATGCGTTACCACCGCACCCTGTCCGTATAACACTTCTCGCCAAACCACTTGGGTCAACGAGGCATGTTATGCCAAGGAACAAGTGCGCCGCATTCAAAGTCTCATGAATCCTCCCGACGATCCCAGGGGTTCCGGGTTTAGCGCTGCACAGGTAACTGTGCAGCCAATCTATGTTCCCATCCGGGTTTTGGATAGCACCTCGCGCCAACTACTGGATCAGCAAATGCAAGCCATTGCCCAAGCTGGCGCCACTCAACCAATCGTTGCCGATGTTTCTCAGCTAGCCAACGTCTTAAGGAATCTAAACTTCAATAATATTACAACGCCATTCAAGTTAAAGACACTTTTGGCTTTCAACCGCAGCACCCTTCCCCTGGCCGGGAATGTGAAGGTTGACTCCGACGGTGACGGCCTTTCTGATGACGAAGAAATGATTCTAGGCACCATTCCTACCAATCCCGATTCCGACTCCGATGGATTGACCGATGGAGTAGAAGCATTCGCGAATATGAAACCGTTGATACTAGATGAAGTAAAGGGGTGTGAAATAGGAATAGACGCGGATTGGGACGGTCTAAACAGTTGCGAAGAGCGGCTACTGGGTACATCAGATTGCATGGGCGATAGTGATGGCGATGGGATTCCTGATATTATTGAAGCTGCTTATCGAACCGATTTGGAAATCCCCGAACAGTCACGCGACACCGACCATGACGGATTCAGCAACCTCGATGAAATGCGACGTCATTCCGATCCCAAAAGTAGCGATGTTAGCTTTATTGGTTCGCACTCCTATACTTATAAATTTGAGGAGCTTCCTATTCCTCAAGCAGGAAGCGCAGAAGCACAATCAGACCCTTGCCCCGGGAGAGCTCGTTACCGTATTAAGATAGGAAATGTAGGACTTGTTTCTACTCAAGGGACCCCCGAGTATCCTGAAGGAAACAATAATATTTATATTTATAGCGTCTTTGGTTCCGAGACAGGAGGGGCAATCGCCCGCTGGCAAATGCAACAAGTATCTTTTTTTCCTCCTTCCACGCGAGAACCTTCCGATCCGGTAATCATGTTGAGCGAGGAGTCTTTTGAGTCTCGACCCTAGAAGAGGGTCTAAGTTGGAGCCGAGTAGATACTAGTGAAAAAAGCCACATCCGTTTTCTTGATTCCAGCCCACTAAAGAAGCGAGAGAGACAATTTGGGACCATCTTCGTCTTTTTTTTAAATTCAACGACACAGCGTGCAGGAGAATGCAAATGTTCGAGAGATGGCAGGTACTTCGAGCTTCGTTGATGATGGCTCTTAGTCTTTCAGCGGCGTGCACCGACGTACCACTGCAAGCCAATGCTTCGGCACTATTCGAACAAAACAATCGACTAAGCCTAGTTGGTCAAGTTTGCACTGAAAAGCCAAGTGCCGACGGGTTTCCGGTAAAGGTATTGTTTCTCATTGACAAATCAGGCTCTATGTGCGTTTCCGATGGCCCAGGGTCCCAACCAGGCGGCGGCCTGTGCGATAGCGTTGGCCAACGACTACGCGCTCGCGGAATCACTGAACCTGGCCGAGTGCGCGCACTGCGCGATCTGCGCAATCAATTTAGCGGGCAAACCAATATATCTATTGCCGTGGATCTTTTCGCGTCAGGCATTACTACGGTTTATCCAGCTTCCGGAGGAGAACTATTTGGTCCTGCCAGCAACCTTACCGACACACAAATTCAGTCGCTCCAGGCCAACTTAGACAAGGGCACCGACTATCAAGGCGCTCTCGCCCAAGCCTATTGGAGAATTGAATCCGACATTCAAAATACTATAGAGCACAAAGGAAAAAGCCTGCTTCCTCGCACCAAATATGTAGTCATTCTTTTGACTGATGGAACTCCTTATCCTCGCTGCACCGCCAATGATAACGAACCTTCTAGCTATTACGCATCGGCAGAGCATCCCGAGGGAGTCTGGCCTGACAACCCAGGAGGTATTAATCCGGAAACTGGGCAGCCTCGTTTCTGCAATGCGATGGATGCGGAAGACACTATTGCGGAATTCGTGGGTGGTACCGACCGCAATCAGAACTATCAGGTATTTGATGCTGCCGACCGCTTGATGCTTCTTAAAAGTAAGTACAATTTGGGCGATCTTCGCCTGCATACGATTCTTTTGTTTAACACCGAAGGAGTAGCCGATGCGGTAGCACTTGGCGGTAGTCAAGTACTTATCGATTTGTACAACGGAATGGGAAGTCCAGAAGAGGCTCACGAAGTAGCACGCTGGACACTCACCGAAATGGCTACTAGACACGGAAATGGGCTCTATAATGAATTTACCGATCGAGCTTCTATTGAGTTGGGCGCCCTGGACTACACCAGCTTGAAATCCCGGTTCGTATCGAAGTCATTGATTGCTAGAAACCACTTCGCATTTCCTACCATTGACGGTCCGATTATTGATAGCGACGGCGACGGATTGCCTGATACTCAGGACAGCACCAAGGTTATAGGAACCCAAACATTCATTACTGATAGCGACGGAGATTGTTTTCCTGATTCCTTTGAAGTAGCACGCAGCGATTCCGACGCCTTCGACCCGTTAAAGAAAGATCCTCGCGGTTGCAGTAAATGGAGCGATACCGACGGCGACGGAATTCCCAACACGATGGAGACATATTTGGGCACCGACCCGACACTAGTAGATAGCGACCACGATGGGGTGCCCGATGGCATGGAACTTGTCTACGGTCTTGAACCATTCCGCACTAACGACTTACTCATGGATCGTGACCTTGATGGGATTCCCGACATTTTAGAAATATTTCAACACACCAGCCCCCTAATTGATGACCGGCAGCTGCGATCAAGAGACGCATATCAGTACAAAGTAATCGCCAAATCTTCGCAAGGCGAAGACGACCCTACTTGTTATGAATTCCGTATCTCCAACCTTCGTTTACTCACCCCGCAGCGGGCTAATGGCCAAGTTGGTTTTAATTACATAACGCTTACCTTTGGCGAATCTCCAGAGGGAGGAGTATCGCGCGATTACGGAACATGGAAACAAGCTTGTGTTTTCGCGCAATACATTCCTCCGTCGCTGCGTAATCCATTGGCGGAAGAAATCAATATTTCCGACGCTGATTTTGTTCCGTTTTCCTGTATTAATACTTCGAGCAGCAGTTGTCCCAAGACAATGGTTATGCGACAGGGCCAGGCTTTTCCGGTAAACTATAAAGATGTATGTCTTGGCGCTACGCCATAACATCGATACTCAAGGAAGCAAGCGAACGAATTTGGCTCAGGGTAGCGAGAACCAATGAGGTTGTTAACCGAGGCTTAAATGACTGCAGAGAACTTTATTGGTTTGCGAGCCCTCACGAATACTAAGCTTTTGGCAGCGGCTTACTTTTTCGCGTTTATTGGCTGCACTTCCAGCACTCTGTACGATCCTTATGCTGGTCGCTATGGAGCCACTGACCGAGCTATTCGCGTACAGGGGCGGTTTTGCACCCAGGGAACTGACGACGTGAAGCGTCCCATTAAACTGCTTTTTGCTATGGATACTTCCCAATCACTCACCACCACCGATCCCGATGGGACTAGGGCAACTGCATTACTAGACCTTCTAGACACGCTTCCGGATACTCCTGAAATTGAAATTGCGGTTCTTCTTTTTTCTGGCGATGTTCTTTGGCTCACCAAGGAGCGTGGTTTTCAGCAGTTAAATTCTATGTCCGACTTGGAACGCCAATTAATGGCTAACCAAATTCGTTCTTTTGCGCTCACTGGTGGCGCGATCACTGGCGCTAACCGGCAAAACACTGATTTTGTAAAACCGCTAGATGAAATCTATGCCACTATTAGCGCGGACGTTGCAGAGAGTCGACTGCGCGCAGGAACATCTGGTAATCCAGAAATTTCCAGCTATCAGGTAATTTTTCTCTCCGATGGTCATCCCGACGGAACCAATAGCGAAGACGCTGATATATTTGCCCGCTGCAGATCAATCCGTTCCTTGCGAACCGACGCTAGCGAGGTGGCGCTCAATACGGCTTTCGTAATGCTGCCCAGAATTCCTATTCCTAGCTCATGTCCATCCGAGGGTCCTTGTCAGGAACTAATGGTACAGAATGATTCGCGCCGCCTGCAAAACATGGCAAAACTGGGAGGAGGAGAATTTCGATCCTTTCGCAATCGGGAGCCTATTAATTTTCTTTTTTTGGGACTTAGCGGGATAAAACGTGCCTATCTTCTTAAAAATTTACTGCTATTTAATCTAAATGCGCTACCGAACTCGCCAGTTCTTGAACCGGATTCGGACAGCGATGGCTTGACCGATCAACGCGAGTTGGAACTGGGAACCGACCCTACCAAAATAGATTCCGATGGTGATGGTTTTTCTGACGGAGCAGAGGTATATTTTCGTGAACGTGGAGTGAATATGGACCCAGTCTTCAACGAAGAAGGGTCAGCTATTAATCACGGGTGCCCCAAGGAACGACGCGGGCAGGATTTGGATAATGACGGCCTATTAGACTGCGACGAAGAAGTTGCTATTGGCACTTCCGGTAGTCGCTTCGATTCTGATGGCGATGGCATGCCAGACCTTTTTGAGTGGCTTAGCCATACTCATCCAGGTAGCGAAGATGCTCAGGACGACCCCGATCGCGATGGACTTATCAACGAGGTAGAGATGCGCATGCATACCAATCCGTTGATTCCAGAGGATAATTATTTGATAGACCGAGCCTATCGCTACCAAATTAAGGAAATGCCGATAAGCAAGGCGGACGGAAAAAATTGTTATTCCTTTTCGATTGACAACGTGCTTTTGGTACCAACTCTTGATGCCGATAATGGCATGGGAGCAAATGAATTTATATTAGCAATCTCTCAAACCGGTGGGGGAATTAGCCGGTCTCCTCCAATATTTAAGATTGCGCGTTTTCATGCACGCTATCCCATTGGAGGAATTAAAGATCCTCCCGATGGTGTAATCCACCTAACCCCCGAAGACTTCAGGAATCCATAATGCCTTGAAATTTTTCGCTTTTTAACCCATCGAGGGACGTTTTATGCGCTACAACTATTGGAACAAAATAGGCCGTTTGATTGTCGCAGAAAAACATATTGCACTACCGGTGTCGATTCTATTTCTAACCGCCTCAATTGGATTATCTTGCAGCAAAAATTCAGGCAATTCAGGCGACAAGCGAGATCCACCTTTTGAGCCACCAATTCACGAATGCGGAACGATAGCCAAGGCTGTAGCAAATCAAGATTGTTTTTTAGCTCTAACGGAAGAAAAAACACAATACATCGAAGCTAAAGGCAATATTGATTACTGGGTAATTGATGTTCCTTCCCCCTTAGCAAGTCGTTCGATTTTGGTAGCTAACGCCAAATATCGCCAGCGGTCAGTGGTGATATTAGAAATGAGCCTATTAAAGGCAGACGGCAAAACTTTGGTCGATACGGCAAAAGACGCTCGCAGATGGAGCGCTTCCGGCGAGGCAGACTTAGTGCACATTGCTGCTCCCATTCACGAACCAGGTCGCTATTTTTTAAAAGTGCAGCATGATTCTGATGACGAAGAAGAAAAGCTCGATCGAAAAATCCCCTACAGCATCACAGTACGAGTAGAAAGCGATTCTGACGTTAATGAGCCGAATGATAAGCTTGGCGAATCGACGCCGATTACTATGCCAGCTTGTAATAATACTATTGAAAAAGTTGGTTTTCTTTCCACCAAAGGGGACCGCGATTATTTTGAACTCGATATTTCATCTCTCTGTTCCGGCAATAGATCCATATTGTATTTAGAAACCAAAGGCCCAACTGCAAATCCGGTGGGAATTCGACTAAATTACCAATTAAAAGACTCCCAAGAACGAGTGGTTGCAGAAAGTGCTTCGTCAGCAGTAGTTGATCAATTAGTTGCTACCGCGAGACTTGCCGAAAAAGGCACCTACTATTTGGTAATCAGCGCTTACCAGAGTCCAAATGAAAACACCGTACCTCCCGGAGACCCAAGTTTTCAATACACAGTTAAGATTGGCCTTTTTGAAGATGACGAAACTGTAAACGGAAACGATACCATTACCAAGGCAAGTCTAGTGACCGTAAACAATAACACCGCCACGATTGAAGGCAAACTTCCTTTTGTAGGGGATCAAGATTTCTATGCAATACCAAAAAGTTCTAATTCCGCTCGTTTAGTCCGATATCAGTTAACCTATAGTACTAATTCGGCGGTTAGATTTCCTAAAATACCTTCGACTGCCTTGCGCCAACTCTCGGTGGTTTCCAAAAAACCCACTAAGGAAAACTGTCAGCAAACCTGTCCGCAAGGTGGCGGAAATGAATATGGAGGAGCCTGGTGCGAAAACACCACTGTTCCCCAATGCTTATGGCAAAAACGAACTGAGCAGCAATCCGTCGATACTAATAGCAATACTATTATTTCAACTTACCGTAATTTTATAGGGCAGTTCTATGTTCCTGCCAACGAAGAGTATTTTGTTCAAGTTGGCTATACCGGAGGAAATGGCGCTGATGATCAAACCTATTCTTTGGAATTAGATTTTTCGCCAGCAGATGAACCGCAACCAGATTCTCAGGAGTACCCGGGAATTACCGTCAATGCAACAACAAGCATCCAGACAATTAACCTAGGCTGGGGTTTTGACGGAACCGGATGGGGACCAGAGAATCCCAAACCCAATGAAGTTGGAAATGTAAGAGTCACCAACGACACTACTGGAATTGCAGACTACGATAGTTCCGCGGACACTGATTACATCCGTTACAATATTCCTGCTAACCTGCAAAACAGTGCTAACGGCGTGAGCCTTTCAATTGGCTGGTCGTTTCCTAACGTGTCGAGGTCTTACGATCTTCGCTTCCGTTTCATGTTTTGCAAGGCCGATAATACTTGCATAACCCTTCCGGCCGATAGCGAAAGCAACAGGCATTTTGCCTATCGCAGTGACACCATGTGGCCATGGTATGAAGAAAACAGAAACGCTGATAATGATATCCAAATCTATAGTTACGAGATCGATAACTCCTCCGGAAAAATGAATTTCACTTACAGCAAGAAAGAATGCATGTGCATCGATAGTGAGTATGCCCAGGGTGGCAGATTTTATCTCATCGCCGATGCCTACGCTCGGCACAGCTATGACAACCAACCTGTTGACTTCCAGGTCAACCTTAAGGCTTATCCAGATACAGATCCCGATGCTAATTGTCCCAACATTCCCTGCCAATGGATTTCAAAACGGAGGTAAGGATTCTATTTCCAAATCAGACGCCGTTATTGATAAGGTTAATATAATTTAATCAAATCGGAAAAGGCATTGGTTCTTACTGTGCCGTTTTGATTGCCCACAAACGCAGTAGTTTGGCAGTAGTTTGAAGGAGAAAACATGAAACATCTCTGGGGAATCGCCCTCTTGGCAGCGGTAGTGACAATGAACTTTGGTTGCGGGTCAGAAGAAGAGCTTCCCGACAAACCGCAAATTCAGCCGGATAGAACCGCCTTGTTTATTCGCGGAGGGGAGACGCCTGATTCCCGAAGCTTGTGGGTGGATACGCAGAATATGGAAACCTTGATGATTCGCAACGAAGGACTTGAGCAGTTGCGAATTTCTAATGTTTTCATAACTGGCGATGACAAAGGTCTTTTCCAGGCGTCATTAACATCAGATACGGTAGAGTCCCGGGAAGTTGCCTTTGTTGTAATAACATATTCACCCCTATCGGCAGGCACCCACAAAGCTTCGCTAGTTATTGAATCAAACGCGGAAAACAATCCTACTCTGACTCTCGAAATGACCCCCACTGCCCATTGGCACTACCTCACTCATGGTGTAGTCAAAGACACCTCGGGCAATACAGTAAACGGGGCCAAGGTAACCTGCGTAGGACCAGACGAGCTTATTCGACCTGCTGGCTGGAAAGGCTGGGAAGTCACCACTAAGAGTGATGGCAAGTTTTCGGTCACTCATTCTTGGTCATGCGAAAAACTAACCGCTACCTCTAGCGGAAGAAACGGCGAGGTGGACTGCGCGTCTAGCGCCTCGGGTTGCTCGGAATCTCCTGCGGTCAATCCTCCCACTACTCCCGGTCTCACCATTACGATCCCTTAAGGCACTTGGTTACTTATGAAAAAGCGCATTGCCATTTTCATTGTGTTTGCAGCGTTGCTTTCTAAGTGTTCCGATCCGGTAGAAGAATTCAAGGGAGGCCGCTTACTCGACCCTTGCAATAATTCAGTACCGGTCTGCACTACTAGCGCCGGCTGCTCACTGGGAGATGGCAACGCTCGCTATTTAGAAGGCCGGTTTCCCGGACCACGCCGCTTTTCGGTCCGAACCAAGGGGAAAGCTGACATAACTGTTGCAATTTTTCTCACCTCCCAAGCCGCGGTAGGCAGCGAGCTGAAAATTGAGTGGAATGACAGCGGGTGTGGCATCAAGGAAGTAGAGTCTGTTTTAGGCACTGCTTTCTTTAAAGAGGCCGAGCAAGGAACTTTTCGCCGCACCCGGACAGTATACATCCCAGGAGACCACCTTATCGAGGTTACTAGCGACTCTACCGCCGAATACCTTCTTAAAGTAGAAACATCGGAGCAAATCGAACAGTAACCGTGATTGAAAACGAAACCGGTGACACGCAATGGCACTAGGTAAGCGCGCGTAGTTTTCAATCCCCTTGGCGAATATGCTCCACCCAGGCTAAAGTCATAGTCTGCAAGTCCTCGCGAAGAACGTCGGCTTCTTAGCCCTGAAAGCAGATTCAATGGAATCGCCGCTGCACATTCTTCTGGTCGATGATGATCCTGCTCTGGTAAGCGCTGGACGAGCTTTTTTGTCCCGACGCGGCTGTCATCTTGATTCCGCTTTTTCCGGCCTAGAAGCAGTAGCGCGTGTGCGCGAGGGGGGAATCGACGCTGTGCTTTTGGATGTTTGGATGCCCGATATCGATGGCTTATCGACATTGGAGGAAATCTCTCGGCTTCCCAATCCGCCTCGCGTAGTTTTGATGAGCGGCCACATTGACGTCAAAGTGGAAGAAGCAGTCTCTAACGGACGAGCGTTGGCCTGTCTTTTAAAGCCTGTTAATTTCGATCTTGCACTAACTCTGCTGGCTGGCGAAGCCCCCGATCATCCATTGTCGCTACGCATTGCTCTTGATTTGCCTAGTTTACTGTCGTTTTCCCATCAAGCTCTCACCAGGGGATTAGTCTTTTTAGATGACGCACCACAACTTCCTCCGCAAACGCCCATATCTCTGGTTCTAGAACTTCCCAGCGGTCAGCTAACTTTGTTAGGAGTGGCCGATCCTGCTGCTCGGCCTACCGGCAAACGGGGTCTAGGATTGCGATTAGCTGACCTTACTGAAGCTCAACAACAGTCGCTTTCTTCTATCCAAGGCATTCACCCAGAAAATCCGCCAGTTCAGCGCAACGAGGCTTGCTTGAACCGCGCTCACCAGCTCTATCGCCGGGGGCTAGAAAAATTGGAGCGCAAGGAATATGACGCCGCCCTATTGGAATTTCGAGCAGCTCGTGATCTTAATCCTTCTGATGTATTGTTAGCAGCGGCAGCTCTTCGGGCCGGAGAACTGGCAGGAATTGAAAAATCACGTCAACTTTTTCGAGATTCTCAGAAAGTTAGCGAGCCCAGCGAGGCCTTGCGGTTGGTTGAGGAAGCAATTCGCCTAGATTCCAGTCAAGCGGCTTATTATCGAGAAGCTGCGCGACTTTATCTACATTTGGGCGATGCCATTCCACAGGCAGAGGAACGATTGGCGGCTGCTATCCATCTTTCTCCCTCCGATCCCGAGCCGCGGCTTCATCTAGTACAGCTTTTGGAAAGAGCTGGACGCCCGAAAGAGGCTCTTTGGGCGTGTGAATCTGCGATGAGCTTGTTTCCCAATGATCCTGAACTGTTAAAAATGGCTGCTCGCCTGAAGAGAAAGGTCGCCAAATCGGTTTCCTAGTTTTCTTAAATAGCTATCCAAGATAATCCTGCGCTCCTAAACACAAAATCGGGCCGGTCCCTGCGCGGTGCTTTCAGGCTTTCTGATGCGTTTAAGCCTCCCGCGCCCCCGCCGACTAGGGCATGTCCCTATATCCGA
>JBNKEI010000199.1:0-3050 GCA_050288705.1 Myxococcales bacterium | reverse complement strand
ATCTTATGGAGAAAAAAGAACGTCCGGAAAAACGCTGGTTCTGTAACACGAAAGAGATCAATAGCTCTTAATTATGTTACAGAACCGCAGCACGTTTCTCTACTGCCTTCGAGTTGCAGACGATGACAAGTCTTTGAGGTAGGTGTCTAGGAATTTCAATATCTGCTTCCCACCTTTAATACGGTTTGCCAATTTAGTGAATCCGTGTCCTTCGTCTTTAAAGACAGTGTATTCTACAGTGCCACCGTTTGCCTTAATAGCCGCAACCATGTCATCACTTTCGGCCTGCGGTACGCGTGGATCGTTGGCGCCCTGCAGAATAAGCAGCGGCTTGGTGATCTTATCGGCATGGAATACGGGTGATATGGCGCGCAGAAGCTCCTCATCCTTTTCCGGATGACCGATTTCTTCGTATAATGACTCGCGTTCGCTTTCCCACCATGGCGGCATGTTCTGCAGAATACGCAGCCAGTTCGCCACCCCGAAAACATCTACGCCTACTTTGAACTCTTCGGGTTGGAAGGCCAGTGCCGCAAGCACCATGTAGCCACCATACGAACCGCCAAGAATTCCAATACGGTCGGGATCGACCCAATCAAGAGTCTGCAAGTACTCCTTGGCGTCGACACAATCCCAGAGAGGCTCGCGACCGTGGCGTTTGTCGTCGGCGGCAAGGAAAGATTTTCCATACCCGGAGGACCCTCGGTTATTAACCGCAAAAATACCGTATCCATGGTTGAGAAGAAACTGTATTTCCGCGCTATACCCAGCTCGGCTTTGGTCTCCGGGGCCACCATGGATCCAGAGCAATACCGGAACCTTGTGTTCAGGTCCAGCGCCAAGGGGCTTATAGAGAGGTCCGGGAATGGTTAAGCCATCTCGAGCCTCGAACCGTGCAACTTTGCTGGTTACTAAGTCAGATTTCTTGATTTCGGGAGCCAGGGTGTCCGTTAGCTGCTTAAGATCGCCGTTCTGGAGATCGTAAACATAGATGTTGGCAGGTAAGGCGTCGCTAGAGACAGTAAATTTCATCCACCGCTCGGAGTTCGAAAAGGAGATATCGCTGATAGTCCCAGCCGGAAGGTTGGGAATAACCACCTCTTCGTCGTTCTTGGTGTTGATGATTTCGACCTTGGTATATCCGTCTTCGTTGGTGCCGATGACCTGGTAAGTACCAAGTCGGCTAAAGTAAGCGAACATCACGTCCCAATCTGCCGCGAAGACTTTCTCATGGATGCCGGTGGCAAACTCGTAACGTTTCAACGACGCAAACTCACTATCCGCGTTGGTAATGTAGTATAGAAACCGGCTGTCAATACTAATATCGGCCGCACGAAAGGTTGCTTCACCCTCATGCTCAGAGACCCGCACTGGATCACCACCTTTTTCGAGATCGAGCACCAGCAGATCAGAATCGTTAGAGGTATTTATTTTTGACAACACTAGCCAACGACGGTTTGGAGAAAACTTGGAAGGAATAACACCAGTCTCATTTTGGTAAATCATCTTTTTCTGGAGGGTTTTCACGCTCCACTCAAAAAGATCGAAAAACCGGGCATCACGACCGTTATTAACGGTGTAAAAGCTTTCCAGGTCATTAGAAAAACCGCCAAAAAGCTCCTTGGTTTTTACTCCCTTGGTCAGTTCTTCAATCATGCCATCCGCTTCGCGAATAAATAGATGGTTAATTTCGTTGCCACCATTATCCTTGCCAAACAAGATGCGACCATCGTTCGGCATGTAGGCCACAGCGAATGTCGTATCATCGCCCTCTGTAACCTCGGTCCGCTCGCCAGTAGCGATATCGAGCTCATAGACTTGGAACACTCCGGTCTCGTTACTGGAAACCAATAGCTTGTCCTCGTTAGGGCTAAAGCTCGAACCGTCGATCGAGGTAGTTTTGAGAAATTGTTCCATCGTGTACTGTTGCGATGGACCGGAAATTTTTAAATCGTCATTTGCGTTTTCGCACGCCGTGAGCAAAAAACAAATAATAACCAAAGAAATGGTATGTTTTCTTTTCATACTGCCAACCTCCTTTGTATTTTGTTGGGACTGGTTTCAAGTTTTGAGAGGAATCAAGTCAACTAAAAATCATCAAACATCCGATAGTTGCATCGCGAACCGTTTTTCGCTATTGATATGCTCGTTCAGATGTTTCTTGGCTTGAACCGTGATGCTCGTGTTTATTGATCGGTTAACCCATCTTTAGTATCCAAAAAATATTCTTTGACATTTCCGCTGGTTACTGGTTCGGCTATCGGAGTTCCGACAAGATTCACTCTGAATTTCAGAGTAAATAGACTATGCAATACAGAGTGTCAAGTGCTGATTCCAGTTTTTTGTTTGACAGGAAATAAACGTTACATTTGGTTATAAAATTCAGCATACTTTTTAGATGAACGAACAAAAGTTAACAGTGGCGCTTCCCGCGAAAGTGTGTTCTTCAATTCGATTGATGACAGAACGTCGCAAGATCGAAGAAATTCGACTAAAACATTAAAGGTTCAATCCCAACTAGATACGGGTTCATATCCAACCGGTAGAAAAATCACGAAAAGGGAAATCGAAGCACAAGGCGGCAAGGTAATTGGTAAATTTGGTCCGGGAACCCACAGCCTAGACAGCAGCAATATACCCTTCCTTTCTGCCATTTTAGAAAAATTTACCGGGAGTAATCTTTTTGTTGCCGAGTTGTATTTTGTGACCACGCGCGAAGTACCCTCGATACGCTTTGGTGGACCTCTGGGGTCAGGCACCGACAACGTAACGCAAATTTTGTAAAGGGCACTTTAGGTGTAGCAGTAATCATAGTCCGCCAGGTTATCTCTTTGAAATACAAAGCATCGAACCACATCCAATAGAATCTATCAGCATTGCTAATGGTGTAGCCGTCTTCTTTGTCGTCATATTTATCGTAAGAGTCAGCAAAAATAATGACATCGTCAGTGATTTCTGATGTTCCTCGATCATCGTAGCCTACTACAATTACCCAGTGGCCACTAAGATCAACCCATTAGACAATAGTAGGAATATTTTCTGAATATTTT
>JBNKEI010000198.1:0-69974 GCA_050288705.1 Myxococcales bacterium | reverse complement strand
GTCTGTTAGCGATGACCCTACACACAATTCTGATGACCCATCTTTTACTGCCAAGAATCTTGAGGTATGCGACGGTATTGACAACGATGGTAATGGAATGATTGACGACCTAGATAAGAATTACGATGGAGTATGCGACTGTCTCAAAATCGCTACATTAGGTTATCCGGGCACGTGGGGGATGGGATCTGTATTCGCAGACTGGCTAAATGGAAAGAGCGACTATGGTGTTGATGGTCTAATTGATAAGGAACTGACTAGTGAGCTTCTCCAAAAATACCAGGTGATTGTTGTTCAAAATGTGAGATCAGACCGTTCTGCAACGAGTACCAACCATGGTATTGGGCGAGACTATTCCATTACGGAAGTTGAGGCCCTAAAAAACTGGGTTAATCAGGGGGGAGGGCTGATGACGCTTATTGGCTATGGCGAGCCAACAGAAGTAAAAAATGTTAATAGGCTATTAAAACCATATGATATTCAATACGACGACACGCAGATACTGCAAAAAGTGAATGGCAGTACTATTCCAGTAACCCATTGGAATGATATTGCAATTCTTACCGAAGCAATTTCCAAAGTCGGCGTGGATAATGGATATCCGGTATTAGGGGGAACTCCTATTGCATGGGAGCCTAAACAAAATAATTGGAATATTGGCGCTATTTCAACGCCAAAAAATGGTCATGTCTTTGTGTGGGGTGACGAATGGGTTACTTATGATAGTGAATGGACAGATCATCCCGATTATCAGGTCGAGCGATTTTGGCAGAATGCTCTCAAATGGCTTTCACCCGATAAAGTATGCCAGGTTGCTATTCCGCAAATTAACTAAGCGAGCCTGTTCGCGGTTAGGAGCTGATGGTATGTATTCCCATCGTGCGAGCGCAGACTTCTAGTTGCCGGTCGTATGTGCATATGCAAAGTTCCGAATTGCTATTGGCGTCTCGCCACAAAATCGCACTTGCCAGATGAATGGCGCCCAGTGTTCCAACTATAGTTGGGAAGGACTCGGCGGCACGGCGTTTTACCGAAGACTCTAATTCAATGATGAAAAGATGGTCGAGGACGTCTTCAAGTAAAACTAGAGATGTGTAGTATTGATTGTCATCAAGATGAGACGCTAATCTTTCACGCTGCAAGACCCTTTTGCACTCGATCTCAAGAAGCTCGCTTGAGCCTACTTCGTTTGAGGGAGTAAATGTTTTTATGAGTGAGTCGCCACTCAAGAGGTATCGAAGAAGGACCGATGAATCTAAATACACCCTCATCGTTTCCGATCCTCGAGCAGGTACTCGACCGGGTCATGCTTAATCACAATTTTTGTCTGTGGAACGGTAAATGGGCCCAATTTGGGAGCGCGCACACGAACTGTTCCTTTCTGCTCGGGTCGGTAGGGTAAGACCTCGGCAATGGGTATATCGCGATCGCAAATCACCAGCTTAGCACCCTTTCGAATTTGACGAAGTTCTTCGGACAGGTGGGCTTTGAAAGCAGAAATAGTGATAGTCTTCATAAGACCATAATAGGTCTTATACACTTGAAGTCAAGATTGCGACACTCAATTGTCCCGGTGAACATGGAAAATAATCGTAAGAAACCCTGGAGAACGATTCATCCATAAGCCTTGTCGAAGGTAAAGAGGAAGAATAACCTCCTCTCTACCAGGTTAGGCATGTTTATCCCTCTAGAATACGCCGCGGATCAACGTATTCATAGCCAAGCGCTGAGGCTACGCATTGGTGAGTTACTTTGCCTTCGTGAACATTCAGCCCGTTAAGGAAGTGCTCATTTTGCGCCAACGCTTTGCTCCAGCCTTTGTCTGCCAAATCCTGCACAAAAGGAAGAGTTGCATTGTTTAAGGCGAAAGCCGAAGTTCGAGGAACTGCTCCGGGCATATTGGCGACACAGTAATGAATTACCTGATCAACCACATAGGTGGGATCGTCGTGAGTAGTGGGACGTGCGGTTTCACAGCATCCTCCTTGGTCAATGGCTACGTCCACAATGACCGAACCAGGTTTCATTTTGCGCACGATATCGTTAGTGACGAGTTTGGGAGCAGCGGCACCAGCAACCAACACTCCGCCGACTACCAAATCCGCGGTTGCACAATGTTTTTCGACCGCATCTCGAGTAGAAAAAACCGTATTGAGAGGTCTACCAAATTGTTTCCACAGACTGCGCAATACATCGGTATTGCGATCTAGCACCCACACTTCCGCTCCCATTCCTAATGCAATGGCGGCGGCATGGGTGCCTACCACGCCTCCTCCTAAGATTACGACCTTGGCAGGATCAACTCCCGGAACTCCTCCTAATAAAACTCCTAAGCCTCCGTGTGCTTTCTCTAAGAAATATGCTCCTGCCTGAATAGACATGCGACCAGCCACTTCCGACATGGGGGCTAGCAGAGGTAGTCCTCCCGAAGAGGAGGTTACTGTTTCGTAGGCAATGCAAGTTGCCCCTGAGCGAATAAGGTCCTCGGTTTGTTCCCGATCAGGAGCAAGGTGCAAATAGGTAAACAGAGTCTGCCCCTTGCGAAGCATTTTGCGTTCAATGGCCTGTGGTTCTTTTACTTTGATGACCAGTTCCGCGCGGTCAAAGATTTCCTTTGCAGTGGAAACGATGGTAGCTCCGGCGTTCTCGTAGTCGGTGTCGGTCATACCAATTCCCAGCCCGGCGCTGGCTTCCACAATCACTTGGTGACCGCTGGCAACTAGTTCACGTACGCTGGAGGGCACCAAACCAACCCTGTACTCTCGAACCTTGATTTCTTTGGGGACTCCAATGAGCATCGATTTCTCCGTTTCTTGCGTTTTGCTGACCATCCGATATGGGTCATGGTAGGACGATGACGGCTAGATAAGCAAAAATGGGACCAACTCTCATCCTGGTAGAAAATGGCGTTTAGGGCTCGGTTGTGTAATGAAATTGATACATTTTTTGAGGGGTATGGCGTGAAAATTTAGCATTATCAATACATTACCGACTGTAAACGAATATTTACATGTACGCTGTGGTTTACATAAATTCCAATGAGCCTTTATGTAGGAAGAAGAAGGGAGTATTTGCTTCTCCATGCGCTTTAAAGTGCAGTTTCGAGACCGGGTAGGAATCGCGCAAGAAATTTTGGCGGTACTGGCCAAGCGCCGTATCAACGTAACCGCTGTGGAGGTAGACCCCCCCTGCATTTATATTGACGCGCCACTGATGGAAGAAGACGAGTACTCGGAATTGCAAAAATTCCTAGAGAGCATAGAGGGAGTGGTTGATCTTACTTCTATTGAGCTTCTTCCGGGGGAAGGACGGCGACTTCAATTGGAAGCCCTACTGGCCTCTTTGGATGATCCGGTTTTGGCAGTGAATCACCAAGGGAAAATCATGGCTGCCAATCCTGCGGCGGCCTCGGCTGCGGAGATGAGCGAGTCCTCCCTAAGTGGAAGGTGTCTACGAGATATTTTGGACGAACCCTCTCTTCAGAACGAGCTCATACGTCAAGGATTCCGAGTCTCACTTCGAGAGATAACTCTGCGCGGCAAATCTTACCTGCTGGATCTCACGCCGATTCATCAAACCTATGGGGAACCAAGTAAGCAAATTGTAGGAGGAGTATTGATCTTGCAAACTCCGCGGCGAGTTGGCGCTCGGTTGCAAGCCATGCAAATCTCTACCGGAGGAGGGTTCGAAGACATTATTGGGGAATCGAAAGTCATTGATGCGCTCAAGGCTCGCGCTGCCCGATTGGCAACCGTAGATGCAGCCCTTATGGTTCGAGGAGAAACTGGTACCGGCAAAGAGCTTCTAGCCCATGCCTGTCATATGGCCAGTTCGCGCAGAGCCGCTCCTTTTTTGGCACTCAATTGCGCAGCGCTGCCAGAAAACCTAATGGAAAGTGAGCTGTTTGGGTATGCGGCAGGAGCTTTTACTGGAGCGCAACGGGGAGGCCGGCCGGGTTTGCTGGAGATGGCGCATAATGGCTGTATATTCCTGGATGAGATTGGCGAAATGTCTGCCTATCTGCAGGCCAAGTTATTGCGATTTCTTAATGACGGAAGTTTTCGGCGAGTAGGTGGAAATCGAGAATTGCAGGTAGATGTGCGCGTTATTAGTGCTACCCATCGTAATCTGGAAGAGATGGTGACGGAGCGAACTTTTCGCGAGGATCTTTTTTATCGTTTGAATGTGCTTCAACTAGAGATGCCCCCCCTACGAGAACGTGGGGAAGATATTCTTTTGTTAGCACGTCACTTTTTACAGAGAGCCAGCGCGCAGATTGGTCGTTCTGCCTGCGTTCTTACGTCGGCTGCCCAAATCGCATTAATGGAGTATTCCTGGCCAGGAAACGTTCGCCAGTTGCACAATGTTCTTTTTCGTGCTGCGGCCAATTGCGACCAATCGGTTCTTGATGTGGTCGACTTGGAATTGGAGAAAAGTACTGGGCAAAAACCGAAAGACATTCCTTCCTATTCTTCCTGGGAGGAAGCAATATCTCAATGTGAAAAAGAGCTTTTGAAGAATCTCTATCCCCGCTATCCGTCTAGCCGTAAATTGGCCGCTCAGCTCAAAACATCTCATACCATGATTGCCAACAAGCTGCGCCAATACGGCATCTACCGCAAGTAGCAAAAAGGCCAAGAAAATCAGCTAGCTACCATTCGGTGGGTTTGGCGTCTTTTTCATACCAAAACGTAGTGGTTATGTCTTTGCGTTGTGGCTAAGAAACCTCGGCAGCCCTCTCCAGAAATGAAAATCTGCCGCTGGCATACAATGTGCTTTGTATACGAGAGTACTGAACGAGCATCAGACCTAATTCAAGAAATTGTTAATAAACAGGGTGTTTACATGACTATTATCTCTTTTCGTAACCCGATTGTTTTTCATTCATCCAAAAAAATACCTACCACCTCAAATGCGACAGAAACTATTAATGATGTAGTAACTGAAAACAATAGCCGCACAAACGCTAAGGATTCTTTTTGTTTGCCAAAAAGTATTTTAGGCAAATCAAATAAAAAGAATCTCCCGGTGAAAGCGCCAGAGTTTCAGGCCGTGCTTAGCCACAGCCAGGGCATAAGAATAAAAACTGACGAAAATGCTTCAGCTGTAAATAAATCGCAAGCTAAAGCCCTCGAGAAACTAATACTTGCAAAGCTAGGAGGCGAGATTCACGGAGTTTCTGAGAAGATAATTAATTCGTCAACATCTCAAACTATGCAACATATTGCATTTGTTAAAAACAACGATAATGCCAATGCTGTTGATGTTGAAAATAAAGTTCTAGGTCTCGCAACAATTATATCTGGCCCTCTTGGTTGTTCGCTGGTTGTGCATGATAATATTAAATCTAAACTATCAAGAAAAAAGATAGCCGAATACGAACATTTTGAAAAAAGAAAAAGACACAAGCTAATGCATAATGAGTCCAGGGCTAACTCTGAACAAGCCAACCAGCTATTGGCAAGGGCTCCAGCGATAAATGCAAACTCCGTATTTTCAGGCATACAGTCATCTTCGACCGGGAATAGTCCCTGCCTAATTCATGATGGCCAAATATATAATTATAATTTTTTAACTAGTAGTTGGCGAATAGCTCCTGATAATTGTGACATAATTAACAAAAACATAGAGCAGCTCTCTACTCAGGCGAACGGAGCGGTTTACGCAACTAAGGGTAATAAGGTTTTCATGCCAAGTAATCCTGCTTTTAATCCAGTGATAGCGCCATACCCGATTGAACAGTTTGCAGTAGATAGCAATTCAAATTGTTTTGTGTTGGGGAAAAAAAGCCTGAATAGTTCCAGTTACACGATTACCAAATTTGATAACGCAGGAAGGCAATCCGAAGTCTCTTTTTTTAACATTGTCGACAACGGACTTCCAGTTAAACCGGCTAAACTAGGCGCAGTGTCGCATGAAGGAGTTACAAACCTACTAGTGGTTGGCGACAATGGGAAGATTTATAAGATCAACTGTTCGTCGCCGCATTCGCGGCCGGTGGAAATACCGGTAAAAGACTTTGAAGACTGCGTGGCAGTCAAAGATTTAATATACGAAATAGACCAAGATAGTAAACCAGACCTTAGGGTGATTCTTCGCAATGAATCTACGAGAGCGCTCTATTCTGCAAAATATGAACAAGGAGCCGTTAATAAAGAAAATCGAATTGATACCGGGGCTAACTTTCGAAATGAAACAGGCTTGAAGTCTATAGAAATTACCGGTAAAGAACAGGTTGCATTAAAAAACGGTTTTTTCAAAGCAGCGGTTCGCGAAGATAAAAAATTGTATGTCCAGCGACAAAAAGGCGATAAATGGGAGGATGCCGGATTGTCAAATATCGAAAGCTTGAGAACCGATCCCGTTGGTGGAGGCATGCTCTACGCATCGCGAATTAGTAAACAAAATCAAGTGGAAGTGCTCGATGTTGATTTGCATGCAAACGATCAAACCCATCAGAATTCCACAGATACATTACACTTAGGAACGATTAGGCAGCCGGTTGGTGTTACTGTCACCCAGATAAGAACTATCCCTGAAGATACTCGTGACTATTCAATTGGCCCCCAAAATCGCTTAGTCTATATTGATCCCGATGGGAACATAATTGAACATAATAAGGAACGATTTCCGACATTAAAAGGTGCGGACGCCATTAATGTTAGGGTTGCAACTAACGGCGATATTTACGTGCTGGGAGTTCTGCATGATGAACCAGAGGGAACACTTGAAAATGAAATTCCTACTGCTGTATATAAGTTGACCAAAACAGCAGTAAAAAATAAGCCTGCTGGTTATTATTGGAGACAGTGCAATACCACGCGAGAGAAATTCGGCGAGGTTCTTGGTTTAGATTCCACTAATACTGGGCAAATTTTATTACATGTTTTCAAGGATAACAAAAACATACTAAAAGATCTTGATGGTAACGAAATAAGGTCTAATGATAAAGATTGCTTCACTTGTGCATTGAAGGGACCTTTCGAATACTCAATTTTTCATGCAACTTCACAAGGCGCGGTGTCACTAAGAAATGCTCTTATGGCTCTTTATGCAGAACTAAGATTAGTCAAAAACGTGCCTGGTATGGCTGGAAGACAAATAAAACACCTATTAACCGGGAAAATGGATGGGCTGGCTCATGTTTACCGAGAAGCAAACTCCGCACAAAAAGAGAACATTGGACTGGTTGACAAAGCATTTTTTGTTACCAATCTCGATAAAAATATTAATGCCATCGGTAATGGTCAGGTAAGGCAAAGCTTGAGTTTGTTCAAAGATAAATTGCTTCAGGAACAATATGCCATCCTTCAACAAATTGGTAGCATGAAAGGAGCAATTGGATCATTAGGTGGTTTTAGAAATGTAAGTTGCACTAAACTCGAAAAGATAAGTAATTCAATTAAGGAGGGAGCCAAGGTGATGGCCTTCAAAAAGCCAGAACCAAATCTGTTGGATGGGCTTTATGAATTCTATTCCAAGGTTGATGGTGCTGATCACATTGTTGAGTTGATTGAAAAACTCAAAGAAAGTGGTGTGAAGTTGCGCCAACCAAAAGATGATTTAAAAAGCATATACCAGGCATCACATAGCGGCGTTGGTATATTGACCTCCGGAACTGGCCAAATTATTAAAGCATTGGGTGAGATTAATGGTTTTGCTCAGTCAGGCATTCAACGCAAACAGCTCGACAAGTACACAGATGTCTTTTATAAGCAATCAATTCAAAACATGATTTGTTCAGGGCTTGCTAATTATTCAGAAATGCATGAGGTTAATAATGCTGTGGATTCGCTTTCCCAGGCGCTACGCGACAATGGGCATCCGCTCACCAAATTGATTTTCCAAGACATCAAAAAGCTGCCGTCCGATCCCAAAAAGATCGCCGATTTGTTAACTCAAAAAATTCTTAGCCAGCCATCGGGATCAAATTTCAATGCATCGATCAAGTATACCGCTGGAGTCACCCCGGGTGGAATGTTTTTTCCTATGCCGAATGTCTGTGTAATGGCTTTTTGTAGCGCTGACCGGACAAAACTGCATCGTCTACTAATTGAATTAAATCCGGATAAGCAAAATGTTACAATTTCATTAGTGAATGATACCAGTCATGATTTCCTGGCGGTGGCTAATGCTGGTGCCTATCTCACTAAGAGTGCCCGGATGCCGGCGCGTGCTGAGGGAGAAATTGATATATCTGTGGGCCGAGGAGGCTCAGGGAATTTCAGCTTTCAATTGCCAAGAGAAAATCTATCGAAATTTATCGAAACGATGGTCGATAAAAAATCAGTCAAAGGTAATATATTTGACACTGTAAGAGAACTAGGCGGCACTAAACCTGCGATGATGGTTAAAACCAGAGAACTTAGCTTGGATGTGATGGCTCTTACCGAAGTTAAATCAGGACTCACCAAAGAAAAACATGGAATTTTCGGTCAACAGGGCAGTTTAGGAGGGGAAAATCATAATGGTTTTAATATCTTCAACAAGCTTCGTTTTGGCGGCTACATGATGGGCGTGGGCACAACATTCGCCAAAACAAAAGAGCTTAAGCGTGAATATGACCAAATAGAAGGTTGTTATAAAAATAGATTTGGAAATAATGTTGATTTTAGTTTTTACTGGAATGTTTTTGCTGGACTTACCGACACGGCTTTTTTTAACCAAGACGTCCAGCAAAATACTTTCGACCCTAGCGCAAATGATCAGCTAATGTTCTGGTGGCGTTATAATCTGGGTCTGAATTATAAAGGAACTCAAAGCGTATCCAATAATTCTAAATATAACTTGCGGCCAACCACGCCCATAAGCAATATTGAATGGAATGCCTTAGTTAATGGAACGAAAGAACTTTTTGAGGCACTGCCAGACTACCATGCGATAGAAAACTGTAACGATCCGGTAGAAATTTCTGCAAAGCTAAGTGCAATTATTGGGTATTTGAAAGAGCGTTCAAAAACAAGCGAATTTACCCCTGAGCAAGCCGCTAGAGTCGAGAAGTTAGAAACCCGTTTGCTAGAACATAAGGCTTTTCAAAAGGGCGTTCCGTTGTTGTCGGAATTCGTACGCGAAAAAGTTACCGATGCAGCCCGTATTAATAGTGAGAGCATGAAAGAAAAAATGCTAAATTTATTCCGAAAAAATCAGAAAACGGCCTTGCCTACTACTCAGATTATTAAAGATAGTCCAAATTCTAATCTTGCCGACAAGTTACTGGCCATTAAAAAGGCTGGCGGGCCAATGGTAGCAGTGTTTAAGCCTAGGCATGAGGCTTTGATGGAATTCAATAAAAAAGTAATTGATGGAATTGTCAATCAGGATAATGTCGAAAAAGAAATCGAAAAATTTTCGGCTGATTATCGTAATAATTGCCGAATAAGTGAAATTTATTACTCGGGTGGGTCTGTTTCCAAGAGCACCGGTCTTGCCTCACGCCTTTTCATTACTGCGAAACATAACGTTACAATCGAGGAGAATCAACCTGGGGGCAGACTGGAATTTAACTACAAAAGTAGAAACGATAGGCAAATATCTTCTTTCGCTGTAACCGGAATTCATCCTAGACAACACAAAGAAGAACGAAACCTAACCGCCTCACTTAATCGATCGGGATTAAGTGCCACTACTCAGCCAAAATATGATTACCCGTCAACAACCTTCAATAGATTCGCCACTAGAAGTGGGAATGGGCGGTAGTTGGAGGTCTACGCGAAGCCAAGTTCGATTCCGGTACCGGGTAAACCACGAGTCATTTTTTTGCTACGTGGCGCCGAGTAGGGGGAGCCGCAGGCGGCGTAGGTTTTATGCCGCTCAGAGATTGCACTACTACGCTTGCGGCAGCCAAACCAAAGGCGCCAGTAACAAAAGCAACGGTGCCAAAATACTTAGGTTCGCGTCGTCTAATGGCTACTTCTTCGGGAGTTCGCGGTTTGATGCCTGGAATTCCCTGTTCGTCCTGGGGCAAAACTAAGGTATTGCGGCAGGGTTCCGCAGACCAAATAGCAGTGATTCCGGTGGGCTCGGTACAGATAATGCCGTGGCGTGCATGTAAATATTTACGCACATCCTTGGCAAAAGCGTCGGTATGCGATTCACAAAGGTCAGAAATGCGAATAGCGGTAGGATCAAGCCTGCCGGCTGCTCCCATGGCAGAAACCACCGGGATTTTTCTTTCTAGGCAAGTAGCTAAGAGGTGCAACTTCGCGGTGACCGTGTCAATGGCATCGACCACAAAGTCTACATCCTTGGTCAAAAGACGGTCGGAAGAATCTGCATTATAGAATTCCGGGTTGGCTTCAATGTTCGCCTCGGGATGAATAAGGCGCAGACGCTCGGCCATTACCTGGGCTTTTGATTGGCCTAAAGCGCTCTCTAAAGCGTGGAGTTGGCGATTGATATTGGTCAGACAAATTTTTTCGCCATCTATTAGAGTGAGGTTGCCAATGCCGCTACGAGCCAAGGTTTCCGCAGCAAAAGAGCCTACTCCTCCCATCCCAAAAATCACTACCCGAGCGTTCTCAAGTCGGGTCATGGCTTTTTGGCCCAATAGGCGGGTAACTCGGTCGAAACGAGCACGGGAAGGTAGAGGCTTAGTTTTGTTCAGAGGAGAGGGAAGGTTCATTTAAGCGGTACCAAAAAGCGCTCGTGCATTGTTTCTAGTGATTTGTCCTAGCTCCTGTTCGTCCATTCCTCGCAAAATAGCTAATCGCCGGGCAACTGCGAATAGATAGGCAGGTTCGGCACGGCCAAAAAACGGTCGGGGAGTCTGGTCGGGAGCATCCGATTCTACTAGCAGGCGTTCTAGAGGAACAGCTTGGGCAGAAACCAACGGTTTTCGCGCATTTTCATAGGTTATGGGGCCGGCAAAAGAGAAGTAGAGGCCCTGTTGCATATAGGTAGGTATTTGCTGAGGACTTCCGCTGTAACTGTGCAGTACTCCTCCGGCGATCAATCGGTTTTTAGATAGTAGAGCAGCTAGAGACGAATGGGCTTTTACGCAATGTAGAATTAGGGGGAGCTGAAGGGAACGAGCCAACCCCACCTGAAATTCCAAGACTTTGATCTGGCGTTCCCACGAAACAGTTTTGGAAATGCTCGCATCTAATCCGCACTCTCCAATGGCCATGGCTTGGTTTTGCAGAGAAAACCGAGAAAGCAACGATGCTAACTGGGCCAAATAATCAGAGTCTTTTTGAGGGTCAATTTCGGCCAAAAATCGGGGATGAATTCCCAACGCTGCCCTAATTTTTATTCCCTCGCATACCCCTTGAAGAGCCAATACTTGCTCCCAGCTAGCTGGGGAAGTCGAAGGCACCATCAATTCCTCAACTCCCATAGCCAGGGCACGAGCAAGCACAGCTTTTCGGTCGTCGTTAAAACAGCTTGCGTCAAGATGACAGTGTGTATCGAATAACATGGCGTAAAAATACCACCGCCACTGGTTGTTCTGCTACCCGGAAAAAGCTTAAGCGGCGATTACAATTTTATGGCCGATGAGATGATGTAGCGGAGAACTAGGAGAGCGCAACAGAGTAGCTACTGCCTCGGTAGAGCCTCCCACATCATAAGCGGCAGTTATCAGATCTCCTAAAGTTATCCTAGAATAACGAATTGTTCGGTGAACAGCACCTACGCCCTTTTTTGATATCCTTTGAATGCGCTTCATTGAGCCCCTTTTCGAACGGCTGACCATGCCGGCCTCCTTTCGCTAAGTAAACTTTAAGATGCGCTAGCGAGTTGTCTATCCACTCATTAGTAAAACACATTCTCGGGGATTTGAACAGATAAGCCTATAATGAAGGCACATTTCCGCGCTAAGCCACAGGTATTTGGACAAAATTTTATCGGGTTGATACCAACGGGCGATATATGGGGAGAAATCGGCGCCAATTTCTGACAAAATCGCACTTGGCTTTCAATTAAGTTGCCGAGTGCTTTTGTAAAATAAATGAGAGTATTTGGCTCATTAAGTGATTGACAGATTGGTAGTTTTCCGGGTTGGCGGCAATAATTTCCTCTGCGGTTTGGGTATATTTTGATGGAGCTGATTCTAAATCACTAAGGCAACAAGAAACAAAACGCTGCACTGATTCTGGTGTAACCTCTGGATGGCATTGTAATCCAATCACCGATTCACCAAGTTGAAATGCCTGGTTTTCACAGCCATCGCTTTTGGCAAGGTGGATTGCGCCCCTAGGCAAGTCAAATGTCTCTGAGTGCCAATGGAAAACCTGGGCAGTAGGCGGAAATTTAAAAACCGATTGGTTATCGGATGGAACTCCAGAGATTGGAAACCAGCCTATTTCTTTTTCCTTATTGCGGTAAACCTTGGCCCCCATGGCGTTGGCAATTAGTTGCGCCCCAAGGCAAATACCTAGAACTGGCTTTCTTAAATTGATGACTTCCCGGATAAATTGTTTCTCTGCAGCCAGCCAAGGGAATTCATTCTCTTCATTTACGCTCATGGGGCCGCCCATGATAATCAGCAAGTCAATCGAATGCTGAGAGGGGAAATTGGTAGATTCAAATAGTCGCGTGCTGGTGATTTTATACCCCACTTTTTCTAGCCAAGGCTCAATAATACCTAGCTCTTCGAACGTTGCGTGTTGTAAGTAATGTGCGCGCATAAAAAATCTCCGGAAGGTACGGTGATAGGCTTATCATTAGCTGTGCAACTAGGGTAGTGCTTCTAGAAAGGAAATTACATGAACCGGATTGGTAAAGCTCAAGTGATTGTGTGTTGTCTAATACTTCTTCCGCAGATAGGCATTGTTGCCCAGGCAGCAGAGCATCACGCAAGCAAGCCGAGCCCCGATGAAGTACTGCGCGTTCTAAAGGAGGGCAATAAACGTTTTTATTCCGGTAAAGCTACTCATCCCCACGAAAATAAGAATCGTTTGTTTCTAGCCGGTCACGAGGACCAAGGTGAATATGCCTATGCTACGGTTCTTGCCTGTTCCGATTCCCGAGAGCCTGTAGAATTAATATTCGACGCGGGGGTGATGGATGTTTTCGTTGTGCGGGTTGCCGGGAATGTTTGTGACACAGACGAAATTGGTTCTATCGAGTACGGACTAATGCATGTGAACACTCCTGTTTTGGTGATTCTAGGGCATACTCAGTGTGGAGCGGTTTCCGCGGCTACTCATGCGTTGCAAGGCCACAAGCACAAGTTTGAACGGAATATAGCTCCTCTAGTCGATAACATTTTTCCGGCGGTGAAACGAGCCAGCGAGAAGCATAAAGATATTCATGGTGATGCGATTATTCCGTATGCAATTGAAGAAAATGTATGGCAATCTATTGAAGACCTTTTTATGAAAAGCCCAGCAGTTCGCGACCTGGTAAAAGGCGGAAAAGCTAAAGTAGTGGGAGCAATTTACGATGTTGAAACTGGAAAGATTAAGTGGCTCTCCAATAAAAAAGTCCAAGACATTCTCCATAAAGTTGATGCTTCTCCTTTGAAAGAAATCGAACCTTTCGCTGGCGAATAAATTTTATCCGCGCTGGGGGCGATATAATGAATGACAATAAAAGTGCGCATGTAGCTGCTGAATATGATCAAAAAATAAGAATTACCATACCAGACTATGAGCGTGTGCACGCAGAAATCATTGATCTGGTAAAGACAATAAATCCGACTCCCGCGAAATGGCTTGATACTGGATGTGGGACAGGGAATTTAAGTATAGCGGCATCGAAAACTTTTAAGAGCACGGTGTTTGTTCTGTCTGATCCTTCCAATGAAATGCTAGCTTTCGCAAATAACAAAATACAAGGGGCTGATATAACAGCAGAGGTGCTGGAGCCTGTGCCTACGCAGGGCATAAATTTTCCGACCGGAAGCTTTGAGGTGATTACCGCTATTCGGGCTCATCATTATTTAAATGCCAAGTGTCGAAAAGAGGCTACTGAAAATTGTTTTCGAATGCTCAATGAAGGCGGCGTATATATAACTGTTGAAAACATTAGACCTTTTTCCAGCAGTGGAATAAAAATGACTCTGGAAAGATGGAAGCGGTTTCAAATTTCGAAAGGGAGGAGTATAGAAGAAGCAGAAAAACATGCCGAAAGATTTGAAAGAGAGTATTTTCCGATAAACATTGACGAACATATTGGCTTGCTAAGGAATGCTGGTTTTTATGTTGCGGAAATATTTTGGTTTTCTTACATGCAGGCCGGATTTTATGCACTCAAGAAATGAAACATTATTCAAAATCCTTTAACCTAAATTGGTTTGAGCAATAGGTAAGGATGAATCTAATATTGCTAAAAGAAAACGATTTTATCGGCGAATGCATAGTGCAATTGACCGACCAACGCCGGGTGCGTCATATGTTAGAAGTGCTACGTGCAAAAAAAGGCGACGTTTTTACCGTAGGGTTTCTGCATGGAAACATAGGAAAGGGAAAGGTAGAAAGCATTTCTTCTGCGAATGTGGTAATGACTGTACAACTAGGAGAAAGTCCTCCTGCCGTGGCAAATATTGATATTGTGCTGGCTATGCCGCGGCCCAAAGTATTGCGCAAGATTCTTTCAGTGATAAGCCCGCTAGGAATTGGTCGGTTAGTGTTGGTAAACAGCTTTCGAGTAGAGAAAAGTTATTTTGATTCTCCATTGCTTCAACCAGAAGCCATTCGCAGCGAGTTGGAGTTGGGTTTAGAGCAAGGTCGAGATACGCGACTGCCAGAAGTTCTGGTGCGCAAACGATTTAAGCCATTTGTAGAAGACGAAATGGCAGTCTTTTGGAAGGATTGTCAGAAATTAGTGGCTCATCCAAGTGCTGTTCTCCAATGGAATGGCCAGGATACTAATGGTCCAAATTCGGTGGTATTAGCTATTGGGCCAGAAGGGGGGTGGATTCCTTATGAGGTCGACTTGCTTGCTGCTCATGGGTTTAAAAAAGTGAGTTTTGGGCCACGGATATTGCGGGTGGAAACTGCAATTCCTTATGCAGTTGGGCAATGGGATATCATTCGACGAAATATAGGTAACATGTAATCCATCTGTGCTGTTTTTTCCAGACCCCAAGGGCGAAGTGCGTGGTGAGTCGCTTCTGCCGATCCACAAGTCTGCACCGAGTGCCAGCCGTCGAGACCCCAAGCTATACGAGAGCCTGGTGTTACTCGACGCCATTCGAGTCGGCCGCGCTCGTGAACGCAAAGTCGCCATCAAGAAGCTAGAGGAGATGATTCTAGATGAATCCTAGAGATCCAAATCGACAACAGCTTTTAAAGGTCGCCCGCGCTCTCGGCGATCTGTCGAGCAATGCGGTATTAGTCGTAAACTAAAGAAACGAACAGGCGCAAAGCCTTTGATCCGTGCATCCAAAACGATTTTACAGAGGTTCATATGGCGATTCAGCAGGAATACAAGCATTCGGGCGCTATCGGTTCAGCAGCGCTGTTGGTCCCAGTCGGGGGAAGCATCGGCGCAGTGATACTCGGTTTTCTATATGGATACATTTCGGTGTACAACCCCATTGCTGGATACGTTTCCTTTTTAATAACCGGCGCTTTTGCTGCTGGCCTGGTGTTTTTGATGTTCGCACTGGCAAAGAAGGGCAAATGTCGCAACACGCCGTTTCTGCACGCCATGGGGGGCCTCATCGGTATGGTGGCGATGTATGTGTCATGGGTGGTGTTCATCTATGCGTTGATCAACCGAGAGGGCGACGCACAGCTCAGCCTGATCGGTATGCTTGCTTCACCACAAATCATTTGGGACTCAATCGTGGCCATCAACGAATCCGGCTGGTTCACCATCAAATCATGGACACCGTCCGGTATCGTACTGTGGGTATTCTGGGGCATCGAAGCGTTGATTGTCGTTGGCGCGCCACTTTTCATGGGCGCAGGAGGCGTTGACGATGAGGTATTCTGCGAGCGCTGCAACAACTGGTGTGAAACCAAAGAAACGTTTCAATTGGCCCTCCCCGCGAGCGACAGTGTTGCCGAGCACGTGACTAGAGGCCAACTGGAAGCCCTCGAAGCGCTGGAACGTGTAGAAGGCGGCATGTATCCTCGTCTCGATGTGACGCTGCACTTGTGCAAGGGCTGTACAAAGACAGCGGCGTATCAGGTGAAGATCACCCGACTCGAAGTGGACAAGGAGGACTCGGTCAGTGAAAAGAGCTATACAGTCACCAAAATGCTGATGCTCTCTCAGGATGGCGTGAATCGCCTCAAGACCCTGAGCGAATCTCCTGTCAAAATGATGATTACAAACAATGGAGAGGAGTCTATAGCTGAAGGAGCTGCCCAAGGGACCGAAGGGTGAGTGGGGTGCTTATTGCTACTGGTATTCAGTTAAAAACGTCATAAATCACCTTCGAGAAAACGTATTATAGTAACGGCTGCCAGTCCCGCGGTTTCCGTGCGCAAAACTCGATGACCTAACGAGGCAGTTTTGGCTCCATTTTCTCTAGCTATTTGAATTTCCGATTTGTCAAAACCACCTTCTGGTCCAACTCCTAAAAGAATAGGCTTATGGCTACTTAGAATAATGCTAGGAAGTGGTTTTTCTTTTTCCTTTTCATAAAGTAAGCAGAGCAAAAGGTTTTCTTTTTGCGCCCACTGAAGTAAAGAAGGAAATGAAAAAATATCTAGTACCTCTGGAATATCAAGACGGCCACATTGGCGAGCGGCCTCTTGAGCAATTTTGCGCCAGCGAACAACTCGTTCTTGCGCGCGCTTTCCGTCTAGACGAACAACGCTTCGCAACGAATGAAAAGGTGCAATGCTGCTTACTCCTAACTCGGTTGCTTTTTGAATAACTAGCTCCATTTTATCGCCTTTAATCAGCGCTTGAGCTAGTATTAATTTTCTGGAAATGGGAGTTTCGGGAATACCACTACCAAGTTCTAACTTTTGTTCACTAATCAATTGAGCGGGAAAGCGAGTTCCTGCTCCGTCAAACACCTCTAGTTGGTCTCCAGCCTTTAGCCGTAGAACATGAACCAAATAGTGATACTCGGTACTGGTGAGATTGACTTGCGGAGCAATCCTTTCGGGAGAAAGAGGAATTCGAATCACAAAACACCTGATACTTATAATAACTTAACCACAAAAGTGCCGGTTACTTTGTCGTGGAAAGACTGTCGACGCCGGTCAAAAAATATCCAAGCAAACCCTAGCATGAACATTAATGCCGAAAACAAACTAAGCATTGCTCGTAGGGCGCAAGTTGCCAAGTTAGGTGATTTGCCGGATGAATCGACCAAAATCAATCCCCATATCCTTTTCCCTAGGGTGCGTCCACCCAATGCATGGAACAAAGTATTGTAGACAAAAAAGAAAACCGCCAATAAGGCCAATGAGGGAACGAAAAGCCCTTTCCAGGCAACCAAACGATCTACAACCCAATCTATTCCAGTTTCTTGAGAGGGAGGAATATTTCCGGCGATCCACTGAGCAATAGAAAGAATTGCTAATAGAAAAACACCTAGTAGACATGCATCAATCAGCCAGGAGCCTAACCGCGCAGCAAAAAAAGCTGATTGAGCATGAACTTCTTCCAGTGATTGGTTATCGGGTGAAGAATCGGAGTTGGCGCTTTCCGTAGGCGGAAAAAGCGAAGCAATGTCTTCTTCCTGCTTTAGTTCTGGCGGTTTAGTAGGCTGTTTAGTTTGCATACTAACTGCAAGTTGCTGATTAACCTGAGAAGGAGTGTGGGCTTCATCATCCCAAGAAAAAAGCCCCCCTTCGTCATTAGAAATAGGGGAAACGCTAGGTTTCTCGGGCGCCGGCAATGGGGTAATAGTCTCGGAAGCCAGTTTGAGTGAGGATTTTTCGGTTTCTGCTGGGGAAGCCGATTCAGGTGGCTGTAGCCAGTTATCAAAAGAGCGTTCTCGGCGGGTACTGGAAGACACAGTAGGCTTAGTAGCTGATTTACTGGAAAGACCAGGAGTCGAAGGTGTTTCTCGTGGTTGCGAACGCCGATCGATGCGCATTTCCTGGGTAACGGCGGATGAAGGCGCAAGCTTCGCAGGAGATTCCGATGGAAGACTCAGCGGCTTAGAAAAGATAGAGCGACATGCCGGGCAATTGAGGGGCGTGGCTGCCGGGAAGCCACATTTCGGACAAACTGGCAAGCAAAATTCTCCTACTCCCCTAGAATTGCTTTCTTGTAAGCAATCGATCGCGCAATGGGGACGTTTCTGGTCAGGAATTTAAAAGCACCTGGTAGTTTAGCAGAAAATCAGCTAACGATTCACTGGTTTTTGTTTTTTTATTTTTCTGGGTCGCAGTTTCCGAGCCTTTTTCTTTCTGAGCAGTTTCCGAACCTTTTTCTTTCTGATCGGTTTCGTTTTTTTCACTTTTGAGGAAGGAGTGAGAATTCTATCTACCAATTTTGCTTGGTTTCTGCATTCGGTTAGCAGAGCGAGAGGGGAAGATTTTCGATTATTCTGAAGATAAAAAGTCTGGCGCTTAGTTGTAGGGTGCTGGGCAAGCAATTTTTTCGTTTGCTCCGAACATTGGATAAAAGCGTCTCTTGCTTCAGTAAGAATTGCCGAGCGCTGGTCGGCAATTTTTTCCAATTTAGATTCATCGAGTTTTGCTTTGGCTTGATCGCGAAGCTTGGCCGGACCCTCTAGGAAAAAAACTAGCGACCGAGCAAACTCGATTTTTGGCATCTGCTTGGCGTGCTGTTGACGTACCTTGGCAACGTACTTGCTGTAATCAGCATTGCTTTCTAGCTCTTGGCCTTTTAGTAAGACTTCTTCCAGCTCTTTTGCAGCATCGAAAGCATTGTCTACGAGCTTGGAAGAAAGGTTTTTTCTTATGCCCAGGGCGTCAACAGCAATTCGCAATTCCTTTTGTGCCTTCTCAACATTTTGGCGATGGATGGTTGCTTGAGCTGCGATTTGTTGCCGGCGACGGAGATCAAAGGCCTTCTCTAAGAGGTCCTCCGCCTGGCCTAAGCGATCAGCCAAATTCTCCCGATCTGGGTAGTAAATCATCTGCTGGTCATCTACCCTTGCGCGCGCATTAGCCAGCAGCCTAGCGGCCTTATCCAGGTTGCCTTCTTGGAGTTGCTGGTTGCCCTCGCTTAATAATTTTTCCGCCTGGGCTGCATTTTCTTCAGCTCGAACAAGTCGCGATTGAAAACCATTGTCGTGAGCGCAAGAAACTGCGGACAGAACCAGAACAATCCCCACCCGTACAGCCAGTGTCATTTTCACTCCTAAAATGGAAAAATTAAATGGTCCCTTTCCTGTATATCCTACCTACCAAACCGTAATTATCTGGCAAGTATCTTCGCATAGATTCCGCCGTAGCCTTTGTGGTCTCTTCTAACTAGCTTTGGGAAAAAGACGGAATTATGACTGGAGCGACGCCTATGGGGCAACGGACAGTGTTGGTGACTGGAGCGACTAATCATCCCGGAAAAGAATCGATTGGCCATTTGTTGCACCGAGATTACGAAGTTCGGGCGCTAGTACGCAACCCAAGTTCTCCGGAGGGGCATCAGCTCAGTCGACTAGGCGCTGAGTTGGTTGAGCAAAAATTTTCTGCGGAGCCAGCAGAGTCAAGATGGCTCTACGATGTTCTTCAGGGAGTGGAAACAGTTTTTATTGCCGACAGCGGGGGGGAAACGTCTACCCCGCCCAAGGAACAAGTGCGCCAAGAAAGGGCTATTCTTAATGCCATTGCTCAACATGCTTCTGTAAAAACCGTTTTTTACCTTTCTTCCTATTATGCTGCATTTTCTACCAGTTTGTTACCATGGGAATCGAAGAGGGCAACGGAAATTTTTCTGCGGGAATCAAATATAGATCATATAATTCTGGCGCCAGCATTCTTAATGGAAAATATTTTAAGTGAATGGACTTTAAAAGGAATAAAATCTGGATGCTTGAAACTTCCAGCTTCCGCGAATCAAATTGTACCTCAGGTAGCTGCCGACGACCTGGGAGCTTTACTGGTGCAGCTAGCAGAAAGGCCGGACAGTTATGTGGGAAAACGCATTGAAGTTATTGGCGATGAATTATCTATGAAGGAAATGGTGCATATTCTTGCTGATTACTTAAATAGTCCAATTCAATACGTGTCTAAGCCAGAAAACACCTCTGGAGTTAACCAAGAATGGTGGAATGAGTGGGAATGGCTTGCCAAACAAGGACAAAGCTTGCCAATGACAACCTACGAAGAAAGCACAAAGCATTTCCCTCAAGTGAACTGGCATAGTTTTGGCGCCTGGCTGCGTAGCCAAGATTTGTTGGCCATGAATAAGCCCGCTGGATTGGTGCCTGAACCCAACCTGATTTAAAGATTGTCCCAAAAGCGTTCCTCGGACGGGACCACCAGATTTGGCGAAAGCCAAGTCTTGCGCGGTGGGAACGTTTCCTCTAGAACTGGCGCCTAGAGATTGGACACCAAAGGCATAAAAACATGCAAAACCTAAGTACCCGAGGGAACTGTTCCCCAAAACTTTTTTCTGAGACCCTTCTGGAGGGTCTTGCTAGTGATGGAGGGCTATTCCTACCGGAAACCTATCCGCAGGTCACTGCCCAAGAACTTGCCCGGTGGCGAAACCTTTCTTATCCTCGCCTAGCCTGGGAGGTTATCTGCAAGTTTGCTACCGACATTCCTCCAGACAATCTTTGGACTCTGGTAGAACGGACCTATACCAGCCACATTTTTGGTAGCTCGGAAATCACCCCAGTGAAAAAGCTAGAAGAAAATTTGCATCTTCTTGGCTTGTCTTACGGACCCACTCTGGCATTTAAAGACATTGCCATGCAATTATTAGGCAATTTGTTCGAATATGTGCTTGGGCGCAACGCCAACCAGCTCAATATTCTGGGAGCCACCTCCGGAGATACCGGATCTGCCGCCGAATATGCCATGCGAGGGAAAAAGGGAATTCGAGTATTCATGCTTTCTCCTCATGGCCGGATGAGCCCCTTTCAGCGGGCCCAAATGTATAGTCTACATGATCAAAATATTTTCAATATAGCCGTTGAGGGGTCTTTCGATGATTGTCAAAAAATTGTCAAGGCAGTGTCTAACGACGCTGAATTTAAGGCTCGTCATTCCATTGGTACAGTTAATTCAATTAATTGGGCAAGGCTTTTAGCGCAAGTAGTTTATTATTTTAAAGGGTATTTTGCGGTTACTAGGTCTCATGAAGAAAAGGTTTCATTTGCGGTTCCTTCCGGTAATTTTGGAAATATTTGCGCTGGACATATTGCTCGAAGTATGGGGCTGCCTATTGATCAGCTAATTCTTGCCACTAATGAAAACAATGTGTTGGATGAATTCTTTTCCACCGGAATATATTCTCCACGAAAAACCGAAGACACTCACGTGACTTCTAGTCCTTCCATGGACATATCCCAAGCATCCAATTTTGAGCGTTTTGTGTTCGATTTGGTGGGAAGGGAACCTTCCATAGTAAGAAGCTTATGGTCGAAAATTGAATCTGGGAGTTCGTTTGACCTTTCGCAAACTCCCTATTTTAATAACATATCTAAATATGGTTTTGTTTCGGGAAAGAGTACTCATGATGACCGATTAAAGACAATTCGCCAGGTGTGGGAAAATTACCGGCAAGAAATCGATCCGCATACTGCCGATGGTCTAAAAGTGGGATTAGATCACCAAAAACCTGGAATTCCTTTAATTTGCTTAGAAACAGCATTGCCCATCAAGTTTGAAGAAACGCTAATGCAAGCTCTAGGACGTAGGCCTACCTGCCCGACAAACTTTTTGGGAATCGAGCAGTTGACCCAGAAATTTGCTGTTTTGCCCGCGGATACTGATCGAGTTAAGGCTTTTATGGAGAAAAATGCCTGCGCGAGGATTGCATAAATGAAATATGTGGTAATTCTCCCTGACGGAGCTTCTGATCAGCCAGTTGCATCTTTAGGGAATAAAACGCCCCTAGAAGTCGCCAAAATTCCTCATATGGATTCCATTGCTCGCCACGGCGTATTAGGCAGAGTGGTTACCATTCCTAAGGGGTACGTTGCTGGAACTGACGTGGGAACACTTACTTTGCTAGGCCATGATCCCCATTGTTACTATTCTGGACGAGCCCCTATCGAAGCTAGAGCACGCGGGCTGCATGCTACTCCTGACCAGCTCATTGTTCGTTGTAATTTTGTACATATCGACCAAGGAAGAATGAAAGATTTTACTGCCGGGCACATAAGCCAGGCGGACGCCGATGCTCTAATTACTTCGATGCAACAGGGTTTATCGGCATCTCATCAATGTGTATTTCATGCCGGGGTTTCTTATCGTAACCTGTTATTTCTTGCGCAGGCTGCGCATATGAAGCTGCAAACAACCCCGCCGCACGATATTTCCGGTCAACTAATTGATCGGTATTTGCCGCATGGGGAGGAACAGGAACGAATTCGTGCCCTTATGCAGGAGGCTGAAAGGTTATTGGCAGATCACCCAGTTAATAGGCGACGGCGCGATCTAAAAGAGAACTGGGCTACCCATATCTGGCTCTGGGGGCAGGGGGTGCCGGTAGCATTAGAGCCTTTAGAATCATTAGGATTAAAAGGCGCAGTAATAACTGCGGTAGATATTATTCGCGGCATCGCTCTGGGAATGGGCATGGAGTTTATTCCCGTCCCGGGAGCTACCGGATACATCGACACTGATTATCAGGCTAAAGGCAGAGCAGCCATACGCGCTTTGGAAGAATATGATTTGGTAGTAGTGCATATCGAAGCGCCGGATGAATCAGCTCATCAAGGTATGATTGAGGAAAAAGTAAAATCTTTGGAGCGTATTGATGAAGCAATAATAGGGCCAATATTAGAACAGCTCTCAAAGTACAAGGAGTATCGTATTTTAGTTGCTGCTGATCACGCAACACTACTGAATAGCAAAGGTCATAATGCCGATCCACCCCCGTTTGCATATGCGGGAACGGGGGTTACCGCTACGAAATCAGAGCGTGGATTTTCTGAAAAAGATGCGCTTGCTACTCGCTTGCTAGTTGAACCCGGTCATACTTTGTGGAAAAGATTTTTGAAAGACTATTAGGATTCGTGTGTTGAACATGGAAGCAAAAAGTAGGCGATCATACCCAAAGAAAATTATTATTCCCCCTAAAATGGCGCTTGGGCCGTTTTCGGCAGAATTAGCAACTGACAATTCTTTGCCTTCAATAGAATTGTGTATAAAGGCTGCTGCGGATTATTTTTCGCATACCCAACCACGACAATCTGCTGGTAATATTGCCAATGATCGGTTAGCCGAGGCTTTGGCAGATGCCAATAGGGCCCTTTATGTTTTGGAGGATAAGAATAATCAAAAGGCAGGCTTGCTGGAACTTGCTATCCACACTCCGCAATACCAGGAAGCCACTATAATTCTTTTGGTATTGGGACAAAAGTGGAGAGGATGGGGGTGGGGGCGAGACGCAGTCCTCTCGTTACTAGTGTTTCTCAAACAAGCCGGTATAGAACACCTTTGCTTAGGGGTAGCTCCCAACCAAAGCGAGGCTGCCGAATTTTGGTTGTCACTCGGTTTTTGGGAAGTTGGAGAAGAAGAAGGAGTTCGATTGTTTGAATACCCATTAGTATCTCGGGAGATTGGACCTCCAAGTAAGGAGTGCCAATGAGTCGATTAGAGAAGCGTCTAATGAGCGCTATGGGCAGGGCAGTGGGAGACTTTCAGCTTATCCAAAAATCTGACCGCATTTTAGTGGCAGTTTCCGGAGGAAAGGACTCATTAAGTCTATTGCACTTGTTGTCACGCCTGAAAGAAAGAGCTCCGGTGGAGTTTTCTTTGGTGGCGGTTCACCTAGATGCTGGTCATGAAGGTGTCTATGCCTACCGTTTAGAAAAGCATTTTCAGAAGCACCAGCTAGAGTATCGGATTATAAAAGAAGATATTTTTTCTATTGTACGTAAATTAGCCCAACCAGAAAAATCTCATTGCTCAATATGCTCACGGCTAAGGAGAGGAATTCTTTATAATGCTGCCGTCGACCTACAATGCAACAAATTGGCGCTAGGGCATCATCGAGAAGATTTGATAGAAACGTTGTTGTTGTCCGCCTTTTTTTCCGGTTCGCTTAAAAGCATGCCCGCTAAGTTTGTTTCCGACGACGGACGCAACCAAGTAATTCGGCCATTGGTATATTGTCTTGAAGAAAATTTGCGTGAATATTCTCTACAAAGCAATTTGCCAGTATTGTCGAAAGACGTGTGTTGCGAAAAAGAAAACCCCCAGCGGCGAAAAATGAAAAACTTAATTGCTCAATTGGCTCAAGAAAATCCTGCTGTGCCTGGTAATTTGCTGCATGCATTAAAACACGTGGTTCCTTCTCATTTGCTAGATTCCTCGGTGGTGCGGAGAGAATTCCCTTTCCCTCTGGGAGAGGGCGAAGAGACGTAATGCCGGCGGCGAAGCCTGTGCAAGCCAGAAAACATCTTGGCAGCATCTATACCAAGGCGCATTTTTGAATTCTCGCATTCCATCCAATCGATAGGCTCCTCAAAAAGGCGTGCCCCATTCTTTTTCATTAGGGCAAGTATTTCGAGATCAATAAGCCAGCGATTCTCCTTTAGGTCAGCGAGAAGTGGTCGTAGCATTGAGGCTCGAAAAAGCTTAAAACCGCATTGAGAATCGTAAAAACCCACATTGAGGACCAGTTTTGCTAGTCCAGCAAACATTCGTCCCTGTAGTTGACGGAAAAGGTGTCGCTCTACGCTTCGTCCAGCAAGTTTTACGCGTGACCCGGCAAGTACATCAAAATCCGCGCCCTCGGTTTTTTTAACCAACCTAAAAAACTCGCAGGCGCTAATAGCTCCATCAGCATCTACGAAACCAAGCCATTGAGACCTAGAACATGCATTACTCCAGCCGCGGCGAATTGCCGCGCCTTTTCCTCTATTACCTTCCAATACGATAAGTTTTATTCTATGTGGAGAGTTGTAGCAATGAAAGCACTTTTGCCAGTATGTTACTGCCTGTCTTACCACTTGAAGATCGTTCGGCTTGCTTCCGTCGTCAACAATAATAAATTCCAATGTGGGCCTTGGTGATTTTAGGCCGTGGGCAACAAGATCCTCAATGAATCGTGGTAGCCGAGCAGCCTCATTAAATGACGGCAAGACAACAGAAACATTTGGAGTAAGCACAATTTATCCCTCGCCTCTATAACGCCATGATTTCGCAGATAGGAAACACCAAAAATATTAACAAAATATTTTAAATTTTGCCTAATTTTGAAGCAATTGTAGTAATCTCAACCGAAGCTGTTTATGAAGCAATACGCTACAATTATTACAAGATAGAGTGAATCTTGCAATTATATATTAACTTCTTTGTGTGACTCTTGCCTAACTAGTACGACGCTAAGATGGTGTTGAAGTGCAAGGGCTATTTAAAAAAAATAAGCGAAAGGCATTTTATGAAGACCAATAGATCGGTTCGAAAATATTTTTGGGTGGCATTCAGTCTATTAAGTTGTCTAGGTTTCGGAATTGTGTGGTTGGCATTTCCGCATAAGTCAGAAATAGACTCTATCGGGCAGTTTTTTATAAAACTTTTTGTATATTTTTTCATAACACTTAGTATAGGTTTTTTCCCGAAAAATTTGTTTGAAAAAAAGTATTTGCCATCCATCCTTGTTCTACCATTTTTCTTCTACTGTGGTTACCTGATTCCCAGGTTAAGCTATTATGGTTTTACAGGTCTGGCAGCTCAAAATAGTATCGATGGAGGAGAGTACTATACGTTGCTTTATCTGCTTCTCTATCCGAGCATAATATTACTAGTGTGCTTTGCTTATAGAATGGGAGGGGGAAGCGCGGGTAATGCAATAAAAATATCATTGAGCGGCGCGATAATTTTATTTTCAGGATTTTTAGACATCTTATGGTACGTAATCAATCCGGTGAAAATTCCTGAAACCATTGAGTATGCTCATCATATAAAAGTCGTATTAGGTCACTATCCACGATTTCAAGAGGCCATTATATTTGCCATTTTTCACTTACCTATTCTGATAACGGTGTTATTGTTGCCTTTGGATCGGTGGATTGAGAAATTATTTCCAGAGGCAGACTAGATAAGATTCTCAACAAACTATTTTGTCGAAAAATACTTATGTATAAAAAAAATTTTAAAGATAACGAATCAATCAGTGATTTTTTAAAAAACCTCAGTGAAGTTTTTGTATATAAAGGAACAGTATGCATTCTTGCAACCGGCATAACTGTTGTAGTCGCAAGAAGTTTTACTGTTTCTGAATTCGCGAAGATTGGCATAATCAATATTCTGTCTTACCTGCTTTGTATGCCGATGATCATGGGTGCCAATAACTCTATGTATAAAATGTTACCGGCAAGCACTGAGAAGGAAAAAGATGAACTAATTATGGTGTCGATAACAGGCAATGCAATCTTTGCAATTGTTCTCTGCTTCTTGTATTTGCATCTCTATAAATACGTTTCTGTTTATATAAAATTGACAAGACGTGAATGGATGATTTGTATTGCTACTGCATTTGCGGCTAATATATGCGCCTTGACGGAGTCTTTTTTAAGGGGCAGAAAAAAATACGTTACTATTTGCAAGATAAAACTAGTTTCCGTTGTGTTGAACTTAATGGTTCTTTTGATATTTTTATTCATTTTTAAAGAAAAAGATCCAAAGTATTATTTTTGCAGCCTGATTATATCTCAATTTGTATTTTGCGGATTGGCTGTTGCGCGGTCTAATATTTCCTGTATCGGAAAAATAAGGTGGGAAACTGTTAAGAGGGTATACGTTTATGGGGTTGCAAGCACTTTTGGAACGTTGACTGTGGGAGCGATATTTTCTAGTGACATTTTGTTTGTACAGTATTTTTGTGATAATGAAACAGTAGGTGTGTATACTGCGTACCAAGGTTTTTTAAAAAATATCTTCGCAGTACTCTTTTTTGAAATTTTTATGGTGGTCTTTTTGCCATCAATAGCTCAAGCTGATCATGCTGAACTACAGCGCGAAATTAGAAAGCGCTCGATTCTCATTTTTTTCTTTGTTTCTGCTGGTTCGGTAATAATAATGAGTTTTTTTATTATATTGTTCGGAGCCGGCTATGCGCTAAATTCAACTTATGTAATTCTATCATCAGTCGGAATGGCAACTTATGCAATCTTTCAGCTCTATTTGTCAGTAACTACCATGAAGGGAAGCAAAAGCGCATTTAAGGTAGGAATTATGATTGCGTCAGTTTTGCCGATTTCCTTTTGTGTGCAAATTTATATGACAAGAAATTGGCATGTAGTCGGAGCACTGGCAGGGGCTTTTCTGAGTAATCTGCTTATGATTTTTACATTCGAAGCGATGCGCATTCTCGATAATCTCTATACAAAAAGCACCTTGTTGATACAAAAGCATGGAGGGAGTTCTAAATGAGCAATATCAAGGCAAGCATCATAATACCAACAAAAGACAAAATTACGAGACTTCGTGCAGTGCTTAAAGCATTTGAAAATCAGGTAGATGCTTCTATAGAAGTTATTGTCGTTTTTGATGGAAATAAGAAAGAAACTATTGAAGCTTTTGATTTGATACGATTTTCATACGAGCCCATAAAGCTTGTCTTGGAAAAAAACTGTGGGAGATCTGCTGCTAGGAATAGGGGTATTGAGAAAGCGAGAGGTGAAATCATAATTTTAGTTGATGACGACAGGATACCTGAGCCTGATTTTATAAAGAAACATATTTCAAATCGCGATACAAACACAGTAATACTGGGTGGAAGAAAGGAGATCTTGTTGTCTGAAAACGAGATAGACGCCTTATGTCAAAGAGCTAACTTTTTTAATTTTAAAACGTGTTTTGGCGACAGAATTTGTATTGAAGCAAATCCGTTGCCGAAATTTGTCTTACGTTTATTGTTTGTTGAATTAAGCCCATTCCAATGGTTGGGGTTTTTTACCGGAAATATCTCTGTGCCTAAAAAAGCCTTAGACGAAATTGGAGGGTTTGATGAGAGCTTTAATGGTTGGGGACATGAAGATATAGAATTGGCATACCGTCTATATAGGCATGGATTGAAATTCAGAAGAGATGTGACGATAGAAAACTATCATTTGGTTCACAGAAATTCCGAAAAAAAAACCGAGCAATCTATAGCCAATCTTAGATATATATCGCAAAAGCATCGTAAAGATATAACGATTCAAGTGGCAATTGTAGGATTTATCTTAAAAGAACATTTCCTGCGATTGATGGTCGAAGAAAGATACAAGCGTACGATTAGACGTTTTGGCGCCCGTTTGGTGGCCAGGAGTTTAAGTGAGGATGCCACTTGGGCTCTCAGGGGTCTGTATCTCAACACGATGTGCGGCTCCGTGCTTGTGCCGCGCGCGTTACGGTGGCTCCTCTACCGCGCGCTGGGCCTCGACGTTCGCACCCCGAATGTGTTGCCGCGTTGCAAAATCGTCGGAGGAGAGTCGATATCGATCACCATTGGAGAGGGCACGTTCATGAACTCAGACGTGTACATGGAATCCTTCGCTCCGATTGCCATAGGCCGCGACTGCCACGTCGCCATGCAGGTGCTCATTGTTACAAGCACGCATTTGTTCGACGAAACGGGACACTATCGCCGCGAGCCTGTTGGCCACGCCGTCACAATCGGCGACAGGGTCTGGATTGGTGCGCGCGCGATTGTGCTTCCCGGTGTGACGATTGGAAATGATGTAGTCGTGGCCGCGGGGTCAGTGGTTACTAAGGACTGTGAACCTAATGGTCTGTACGGAGGTATTCCGGCTCGTCGCATCCGAGACCTCGCATCTTTCGTGCGTTGAACTCGGGCGATTACTCTGCGGGATTGGTTAGCGCCAGTGCTTTCGGAACAAAAACTGTCATGAGGAATAGCAAGCACATAGTCATGCTATTTTTTACTGTTCGAAGGTCTGGGAATGGCAAGGTCTCTTCTTCTGGAGGTGTGGCTAAGAATAAATACCCAAACGCGCTTGCGTGCCCAGCTAATCAATTCCCCTTCGACAATAGCAATACTCATACCTTATCTAACTAGTCTTTCAGTTCATTCTTCTTGCACGTTATGAACCGGAGGATGCTTAACATATCGAGATTTTGAAAAGCCAACCCATCACTAAGATATGGTACTACGCAAGCCTATGTCCAACAACAGCTTAGGCAGGTGATTCCTCGCTTGTGCAGAGAAATAATTAATACAATGACCTAATATTGGTCAATGAATGTAACCGAAAACTATATATTAGTAGTTTCTCTATTCTCAACTCTTTGGTGCAAAGGATTGAGCCAAATTAGCGATTTTATCAATCCAGGGAAGATCGCCCAATGGCTGAAGGCAAGCCACCGCTTGCGATACCTCGTTCTCTAATTCAGTAACGGCCATGGTGTCGGCCCCATGAGCAATAAGAAGATTTCCCAATTGCTGAACTTCCTCTGGCTCCATAGTCGGTTTCGACCAAGCTAGGGAAAGCTGGGAATATAAATCAGCAGATTGCTTGGTAGCCCAAATGATGGGTAAAGAAGGACTGCGGTTTTTGATATCGCAGAAACGGTCCTTTCCAGACTCCTTTTCCACCAAATCCTTTAAATCGTCGGCTAGCTGAAAGGCGAGTCCCAGTCGACGGCCAAAAGTGTCCAACGCTGGAACCATATCGGCTCGTTCGCTGAGCCGAGCCACTGACTTGCCGCACCATCCGAACAAAGCACCAGTTTTTCCGGCAGCAATCGTGTACCAATCGTCAATGGTAAGGTCAATTTGGCCGCGGGCTTCCACTTCTAGTATGGCTGCTCGAGACATTTCGGCTACCACGTGCAGGGCGTCAGTGGTGATTTGCCTAGGAAGATTATCTAAAGAGGTAAAGGCATTGGATAACAGCCAATCTCCCGCCAGTACTGCTACCGAGTTTCCGAATTGGTTGTTAGCAGTGGCTAGACCGCGTCGCAAAGCGGCTTCGTCGACCACATCGTCATGCAAAAGGCTGGCAGCATGAATTAGCTCCGCAGTAACTGCGATAGCTTCCAAAGCAGTATATCCCACTCCTAGGGCTTCGCCCAATAACAAAATTAGCTTTGGCCGAACACGTTTTCCGCCAGAATTGAGACAAAGACGGCGGGCAGCTTCAGAAAGAATGTTGCTGCAATCCCACCTTCGGTTCTCCTTTTTGTCGGGAGCGGTGAGCAAAAGATTCATGCGTTTTTCTACAGCGGCGACAAACTCCTCAGAACTTTTCCTAGTCATGTGTCCTTTCGCTACCCAAATAGGGTTAAGCTTGCAGAAAATGCTTTCAAGCTCACGCATGATAGGATGGCCTACAGGCGGTTACAAGCAGGTCGACATCAATTTTCTGGCAAAATGAATATTTTTAGTGCTAAATCAGTACGTGTCACTCTCGACCAGTTACTTGACACCATAAGCAAGATGGATTAGAAGCGCGCTTTCATCAACCGGGTCGCCGCGCTTGTTGGTAACGGGCGTAGTGGTGTCCGCCGGAAGAAGTTAATATTAGGTTTTGGTATGCCGAGCTTATCGTATCTCTTACAGTGTTCAGGAGTGTGGTAGCGCGGGTTTCCAGTATGTTCACGGCCGTAAGGCTGGTTAGTTAAGGGGTTACCGATGTATGCAGTGATTAAAACCGGCGGCAAGCAGTACCGGGTACAGGAAGGCGATGTCCTGCGAGTGGAGCTTTTGCCTGGAGACAATGGTTCCAAATTGACTTTTAATGAAGTGTTGATGATTGGCGCCTCTAGCGGTACGAATGATGCCGTAAATTCCGTTCCAAAAGTAGGCAAGCCGCTAGTTGATGGTGCGCAAGTCGAGGCGGAAATCGTGGAGCAAATGGCGAAGGGGCCTAAGGCTCTTCACTTTGTGAAGAACTATTTTGGGTTTACTCGGCGTCAGGGACATCGACAGAAGTATACCGAGATCAAGATTACCGGAATTCGCGCCTAGCGAATTTGGATTCCAGGAGTTCCGATTAGGGGACTTCCGGCAAAGACAAAAGGTCAGCATCATGGCACACAAAAAAGGTCAAGGTTCTAGCCGCAACGGACGAGACTCTCCTGGTCAGCGGCGCGGCGTAAAGGTATTTGGTGGGCAAAGCGTGACCTCGGGCAGTATATTGGTGCGGCAAGTGGGTACAAGAATCCATCCTGGTAGTAACGTAGGAATGGGGCGTGATTACTCAATTTTCGCTACTATTAACGGAATGGTTCGCTACGAACGAGAAGGTCGAGAGCGTACTCGCGTTTCTGTATACACGCCCGAACAGTACAAAGTTCTTGAAGAGCAGAAGAAGTTAGGTCAGGCTGCAAAAGCTTAAGTAGGTTGTTTCTTATCAGATTGCCGTGTGGCCCTGGGTCGCACGGATTTTGTTTGGCCAGTCTGTAGAAGGTTGAGAGTGATCGAGCCGTGAGGTTTGTCGACGAGGTTTGCGTCCATGTTAAGGCCGGTGACGGAGGCAAGGGCGCAGTTGCCTTCCGGAGGGAAAAATATATCCCGCGTGGTGGGCCGTCGGGTGGAGATGGGGGAAATGGCGGCTCGATTTTGCTGGAGGCCGATCAAAGTTATACTACCTTATTAGACTATCGTTTCGAGCCTATTCACCAGGCCGCAAATGGCGAACCTGGGCGGGGTAACGATTGTAATGGCCGTGATGGCTCTAACGAAATCTTGAAAGTCCCGGTAGGAACCCGCGTTTTACAAGCAGGGACTCGTGAAGTTATTGTCGATTTAACTCGTCATGGCCAGCAGGTAGTGTTGGTGCAAGGAGGTAAAGGCGGCTTAGGAAATATGAACTTTGCTACCTCTACTCGCCAAGCGCCACGATTTGCTCAGCCGGGCACGCCGGGCGAAGAGAAGGATGTAATTCTTGAACTAAGGCTTTTAGCCGATGTGGGATTGCTCGGATTCCCCAATGCAGGCAAATCAACGCTAATCTCTCATTTAAGTAAAGCACGGCCTAAAATTGCTGATTATCCGTTTACTACCATTACGCCCCATCTGGGAGTTGTTCAGTACAAAGATCGCCTTTCGTTCGTAATGGCTGATATCCCGGGAATAATCGAGGGAGCTCATAGTGGGGTTGGCCTAGGCCTGCGTTTTCTAAAGCACGTAGCGCGATGTCGGCTGCTGGTGCACATGATCGATTGTAGCGCCGAGGGTGAAGGTCGCGATCCTTATAACGATTTAGAAGTGCTTAATCGCGAACTTAGCATGTATAGTCCAGAATTAGCATCCAAGCCTCAGTTGGTTGCCGCAAATAAAATTGATATCCCAGAAGCGCGTGAGCGTGCCAAAGAGTTGGTTGGCAAGTTGGGACAAAACGAGACTCCAGTATTTCTTATGTCATCAGCAACTGGTGAAGGACTGGAGTCATTGTTGGACGCCGTTGCTGCGCATATTTTTTCCTCAAAGCGATAATTTTATTCAGGTTTCTCCGCTTAGGACGACTAAGGGCGACGGAGGAGAACTTTTATGAAAGCGTTGAGTGACTTGGAAAAGACGAGACGCAGCGACGACTGAAGCGGCGGGGGGGGGACCTGCTTCAGCTCTGAGCACTGCGTCTCGCTTGTCTTGCTAGATAGCATGGGGTGTGCCAGGCGGTAGGTTGAGATAAACTTTTGATTTTGCTGGCCTTATTGTTATCAGCACCTTTTAAGGTCGCAATTATTTTTCAGAAATGAAATTCAGATCCGAAAGAAAGACCCCATTAGCGAATGCTGCAGCGGATTGGTTCCGAGCCGAGGGTAAAGGTATCCCCATCCTCGATCTTTCGTTTGCTAATGCGTAACTGGTTGAACCATGTGCCATTGAGCGAGTTAAGATCCTCGATGATGACTCCCTCGGCTCCGCGGACTAACAAAGCATGCTCGCGAGAAACCTGCTTTGATTCGATGACCAAATTGCAGTGTGGACCCCGTCCAATGAGGAATCGGCTGGAGTCAACTTTTATTGGTGCCTGTTCTCCGTACTCGATGAAGAGAGTGGGTTGATACTCGGAGTAGGAAGAGGTGTCGGGCGCTAGAAAAATGTTTGCTTCGTTCGTATCTAGAATAGTCTTCTTGCGCGACACGTCTTTAACGTCATCTATCGCCGGCGGCGGCGAGGCAGGATGAAACACCTGTGATGCTGATCCGTCGTTTCTAGTCGGATACAAGGACCGAGAATGCGGGAATTTATTTGCCGGCTCGGGGAAAGGATCGCAAGGGGGAAGCTCATCAACATCTTGTGAAATGCAGGCAATGCGACGAGCAGCGGCAGCGTGTTCAGGGCTAACAGGAAGAGCATTCGCAGGAGATTCCGCTAATTCGTCCAGGGGCAATGAACTATCGTAGGAACTGCTTGCCGGCGACGAGGACTCAGGAATGTCCGATTCTGCTTCAATGGGTTGCAGAGGTGGAGGTGGAGACGTCTCGGGATTTCTTCTTTGACCTGCTGGAAATATCTGTTCTTCTGGGGGCTGAATTGGTGAATCTGGTGGGGAAACACTCGGGGCTATTATCTGTCCTAAGCGGCCAGCAATGACGTACCCATTAAGCCTTGCCAGTGTAAAAAAAGCCTGGTTTGCCAAGGCATCGATGTCAGTGCTCATTTCTTCGGCCATTTGCGTCATAGTCTTCCAGAGAAGATCTGAAACAAATAACGTACGGGCGCTTCGCCCCTGCTTGCTCATTTACGTCTCCAGCGCTGGAGTTTTAGCTTTCGCGTAAGTCTTCTTGCCACGGGGATTGATTTTCAATAAATGACAGCCATTTAAACATGGCTTGCATTTCCGCATATTGAGATTCAGCAATTCTCAAAAGAGATTCATCTAATTCTTCTAGAGGAAGCCCTTCCCAAATGAATCCCGATGCCTTGGCTTCCCTAGATCGATTCTGAATCGTATCTCTGCAAATCCACAGTCTTTCTGCTGACATTCCCGCTGCCAACCCAAACTCGCCTGGAGCGCTAATTGTATAAGGCATAGCTACGTCGGTAAGCCCGACGCTCCAGCAAAGCCATGTCAGCGCATTCCATTCGTACCTGGCTTGACTCATGAGAGATGGTAAGTCCCACCTTGCTACGTCCAGGGTTTCATCAATTTCCACTGGACGAGTAGATTCCTCGCCGATAAATGAAATCTCTACAGTACATCGGTCAAGAAGTACTGGACCATCGGTCAATAAAAAGCTTAGGTCCGGAATCATCCAGCGTACGGTAGGATAGGCAAAAGAGCGAACTCGCTCGCGTATTAGCATGAGCCTAGTGGCGTACTTTTGTACAACTCGCTGGATAGCGTCGAGAGGTTGCGAAGGAGATTCGGGTAGACCTTCAAAATTGGTTTGTGGCTGCTCGCTTAACGGCCAAAAGTCAAAGATTGGGAAAAGAATTTTGGCGTACCCTTGGAGAAAGGTTGCTTCTTGTGGTAGTGCCGAAGCAATATCTTGAGCATCGATAGCAGCGTGCTGATCTAGGCCCAAAGAAAGCAAAATAGTAGCTCGGGTGGATAAAATTTCTTTGGAAAAAGGCTCCAGTAAGATTGCCGTATTTACATAGTCGAGAGCAGCCCGATTACGCTGTACAGAATGTAATGTCAAAGCCATGGAGCGAAGTAAATATGCGATTTTTTCTCCTCGAACCAATTCATTACCTAAAACTCGCACTGGAGTGCATTCTTTTTCCGGCAAACTGATGGCGAATTTTTGTTCTCTGTAAGAAGTTAGTGGCGGGCTATGTTGCTCAATAAAATGTAAAAATCCATCGATGTTGGTGGTATTGGCTGCTGCTCTAGCAAAAGCGCACAAAGCTTCTGCAAGCAGACCTTCTCTTGCAAAACTGTGGGCAATGGTTTCCCATTCGGTACCAGTTTTTCGTGCGTCTGAAAAAATATCCAAACTCAACTGCGACGTTTCATCGCGCAAAGGCCCGAAATCAATTTGATGGCGAATATTCTCCTGACTGTCTAACCAGACCCACTCGCCTACTGCCTGGCCCTCTTGAAAATTTCCCTGCACCGTTGAGATTTGAGGGACACGAAACCGCTGAGAATCAATTATCTGTTCAAAGTGCGATCCGTGGGGAACCCCGTTCTGAAAATCGGTGGTTTCCAATAGTTCTCCGCCTTCGCTCCAAACCATCCATTTACCGACGCGCAGGTTTTGTTCGTCCAATGGTCCATAGCACCAGGTTCTGGAATCGGGCCGAAACTCGGCATGCGCAGGAACTTGTTGGGGGATTGAAGGGAAGGCTGAACCATCGGAACAAATTCGATCTCCCGCTCGGTTAAAAAAACGAGTTGCCATTATCTTTCCATATTCATAATCGATTTCGGTACGATAAACGTGTTCAGAAGTTTCGTTGCGTTGGCTCGACTCGGAGGTCGACTGGCCAGAGGTATTGTACCAAGTGCAAGTAGAATGCAGGCGTCCGTTGTGAAACTGTCCGTTCTGTGCCACCGAACCATTTTCATGGAACCTTTGGTAAGGACCATGGGGGATACCGTCGCGAAATTGGCATTCCAATTTTAGCGAACCGTCTCTTCGCCAGTAGCGAACTAGTCCCTGCTTTGCTTGGGAATCAGCTAGCGGACTGTGTTCCCACTCTTGCTCTTCTTCAATCCAGTGCGCATCCAGAGGTACATTGGAGGGGCGCTCAGGAGTGCAATTCATGTAGCATTACTCCTAGCAAATGTTGCAACGACTATACCATTTTTTTAATGAGGCAGTTGCCAAAACCCCAATTATTCCTTTCGGCTAGTGCTCTGCTCGACGGGGCGAATGATACTACTTCCGAGTTCTTTTCATCAAATCTATCTTTAGGAATTCTTTAGAAAAGTGAACATGTTTTCAACGGGGTATATATATTGCCCGAATTCTTGGCTAGAAGGAATCTATTTTGGGTTTCGGAGGTGGTTTTTGCTCAGGTGTAGTAGTATGCCCTTTGCGTGTTTTTCGGCGTTTTCACAAGTAATGGCAGCAATTTTTTGTCTCCGAGTTGCTAATTGGCCCCAAAAAGAGACTGATGCCTGAGTTTGGTATAAACGAGCTTCCAAAATATCAAGCTGCTGGTTTACTAGGTCAGACCTTGTAGTTATTGGGTTGGTTGCTGGCTGAGATTCTGGCATCTCTATGCTAGGCTGGACGATCGTTTCTGGGAAGATTGCTTTCCACCCTGTTCCCACCACTATTCCTGCCGAGAAGATTACGGCGAATGATAGGTATTTGGAAGCCAAGTGCATAGGGGAAGAGGTAATTCAGCACAGAGTTATGGGCAAGCAGTCCTTATAGGCATTGTGCTTAAGAGCTAGTAAGCTCTAGTCAAAGGTTAGCTTAATGGAGAAACTGCATGAATAAGTCAATGTTGCTTTTGCTTTCGCTGACCGTTTTTGCTGGTTGTTTGGTGGTTCCTGTCCGGTCCAGACCAGTCAGGAATCCCCCGGCTCATTCTCCTCCACCACCTCCACCACCAAAAACACGTGCAGAGCCACGGACTCCGCCGCCTCCTCCTCATAATCATCGTAGGCGACCACCAAAATCCATTTCTCAGCAAGAGGCTATTAGTATTGCAATCAGCTTTGCTCGTTCTCAAGGTTTGCGAATAAGCAGAGTATTGAAAGTTAATGTACACCGTGATGGCAACTACCGGGTAGATTTACTAGGGGACCATGGGCACGATCGGGCAAAAGTGCTAGTCAACCGCGTGAGCGGACGGGTAATTCGAGCCAAGCTTCGTAATTCAGATCCTTGGAATGATTAATGTTGAATTTTGGGGCTTGTTAGGAATCCATAAGCCCCAAAAAAATATTTCTAGTATTTTATTTCCATCTACTTTTTGTCTGGTTTTGCCAAATACTTAAACATTTCTGATTTGGCGGAAAGTACTAAAGACGTTTGATTATTGATTATCTGTTCGTAGGCATCAAGGCTTCGCAAGAAAGAGTAGAGTTCGGGGTCTTTCCCGTAGGTGTCCGCATAAATACGCGTGCTTTCCGCATCGCCACTGCCTCGAAGTTTTTGAGCTGCCTCGTAGGATTTGGCTAGAAGAATAGTCTTCTCTTTATCTGTTTCTGCGCGTATTTTGGCGGCCTCTTCTTCTCCTTCCGAGCGATATTGCTTGGCAATTCTTTCTCGTTCTGCGCGCATGCGTGCAAAGACGCTTTCTTGTACTTCGCGAGGAAGGTCAGCACGTTTTATGCGCACATCGATAATTTCAATACCAAATTCCTTTTTTGATTTGAGTCCCGCGCGGTTTGCTACTGCGATCATTAGTGGATCTCGGGCATTGCCTACGATTTCTCCGAAATTGTGACTAGCGACCTCGCGGCGCATTTCGCTAAGTACAATATCGTCAACCCGCGCGCGAGCTCCGCCCTCGTCGTGCACGGTAATAAAAAATTGTAGCGGGTCTACAATACGCCAGCGAGTAACGGGATCGGCCACTAGCCGTTTTTTATCCAATGTTAAGTATTCTGCAGGAGGGGCGTCGCTTCCGAGAATTCGTCGCTCCATGCGGTGGACAGTCTGCACAAACGGAATTTTGAAATGAATCCCTGGCTTATCAAGCGTGGCTTTATATTGTCCAAGCTGGGTTACGATAGCGAGCTCGGATTCATCGATTATTGCTACGCTGGAAATTCCCACAAATGATATGAAACCTACTAAGGTGAGTACTGCCAAAGTTCGGCTAGACATCTTATCTACCTCCTCCTTCCTGTGTTAAGCCAGCCAGACCGTGACCCAAAGGCAGGACAGGCAGGGTATTTTTGGATAGATCGCCGTCAATAATGATTTTCCGGGGAGTAGCACGAAGGATGCGTTCCATGGTTTCCAAATGAAGACGCTGGCGGGTAACACTTTTGGCTTTTCGATATTCAGCGAGGATGGCTGCAAACTTGGCGACATCGCCGTTGGCGCGCAAAACTCGTTGCTCGCTGTATGCTTCAGCTTCTCGCAAGATTTGTTGTGCTTCTCCTCGGGCGCGGGGAATAACGTCTGCTTTGTACCCCATCGCCTGGTTGATTAGTTTTTCTTTTTCCTCCCGAGCGCGGACCACGTCGTGAAAAGCTTCGCGAACTTCGTCAGGAGCGTCAACAACCTGCAGTTTTACTTCGGTAATGGTGAGTCCGCTCTGATAGTTGTCCATAAGTGTTTGCAGCCAGGTCTGAGTTTCGGCCTGGACTTTTTCACGACCGGTAGTCATTGCCTCGTCAATAGTGGTGCGACCGATCATTCCTCGAAGAGCTACCTCGGAAGTGGTGCGCAAGGTTTCCTCTGGCTCGCGTAATCGAAATAAATACTTGCTGGGGTCCGTGACGCGAAACTGTACAATCATTTGCGCCTCAACAATGTTCTCGTCGCCGGTAAGCATTGATGATTCGTCAGGAATGCGTTCATTGCCTCGGAATCCTACTTCGACCCTGCGTACTTTTTGGATATTCACCACGTCGACGCGTTGGACAATAGGAATAGCAAAATGAGCTCCTGGGCCACTTTTGCCGGTTTCTTTACCAAAGGTACGCACTACCCCTTGCTCTCCAGGTCCTACGCTGTAAAAACTGGCAAGAGCAGCAATTAGTAAAATTACTACAAGCGCCAAGGGGGCGAATCTACGAATGTTTTTTTTAGCTGCGTCTATAGCTTGTACTGCTAGTTCATCTATGTCGGGTTCGTGGTCTTTAGGGAATTGGTTTCTCACCAATGTCTTCCTTTCTAATGTGGTCTGGTTACGAAGCAGTTTCTCCTGTGTTGAATACGACGATGACCAAAGCTAAAAAAAACGCAAGAATATTCGGTTTGGACCTTTTTATCGATGTAGGAATAAGTAGAAATTGGTAATTAAGGTTAAACAGACGGCCAACCAAGACCGAATTTAGTTTTTATAAAAGAGGATACCGAATGCCTGAGTTGCCAGAAGTAGAACATGCTTCACGCCAATTGCAAAGCTGGATGCTGGGACTTCGTATTGAGAGCGCTTCAGCAGAAAGCGGAGTGATGCGAAGAAAAACCGGTGAACAAATATTCCAAACATCGCTATCAGAAACTTCGGAAGAGGCTATTTTTGCCAATTTTTTTCCTGGAAAGGTGCTTGGCAAAGTAATGAGGCACGGGAAGAATCTCTTTCTTTTTTTTCATTTAGATAAGCAAGATTCTTGGATTCTTCATGTTCATTTTGGAATGACAGGAAAGTTTTTACTTCGGCCTAGCGAAGTTCACGAGCCATACAGTCGATTTCAATGGAATTTAGAAAACAAAAAAACCATTCATTTTCGTGACCCGCGAAAGTTTGGGTATTGTTCCCTTTTTAAATCTCAGCAGGGATTTTCTCCAACTGAAGCAAAATGGGGGCCCGATGTGTGGCTGAACCCGCTTAACGGACAGGAACTAGGAAGGCGGTTGATTCGCGTTCGGCGCCCAGTAAAAATCGCCTTGATGGAACAAGAAATTATCGCAGGTCTAGGTAATATTCAGGCTGCAGAGGCTCTATATAGGGCAGGAATTAATCCCCAACGCAAGGCTGACCAATTGGTTGCTGATGAGCTCGCCAAGCTGGCAAAAGGAATTCAAGAAACCTTGGAATATTCTTTATCTCAATTGCCAGCACTCTCAGCAGACATCGAATACGTAGAAGATCCGGGGGCGAGAAATCCATTTTTGGTATATGGGAAGGCCGGCCAGCCATGTTCTCGATGCAGTACCATTATTGAATCTTTTCGGCAAAATGGTCGGACTACTTATTGGTGTCCAAAATGTCAGACGTAGAGAATCTGAATGTTTTGAACCTGCTGAAGCAGATTAATCGATCAACCGCGGTATTATGGAATGAGCGAGAGATTAGTGGTGCCCAACTTGCGCAAGAAGTTAATTCTTTGTGCCAGGATGTTTCCAGAAATCTAGATTGCCCATTGTCGGTTCCAGTCGCTTTTACGGCTAGTCATTCCTGGCATTCGTTGGTTTTGATTCTGGCGTTGCTCGAACTACGTCGTCCGGTGTTTCCATTGCATCCGCGATGGACGCAGTACGAACGACGTTCTTTGATTGATAGGGTGGGCGCAGTAGAATTGGAACGTTTCCCGGGTGGATGGAAAGCTGCTTCCGATTTCACGAAGGTCTCTTCGCTTCAACGCAAGCCAGCGGTGCTTATGGCGACTAGTGGCTCAACTAGTCTGCCAAAAGTAGTTTGCCTTGCTAGCCAAGCTTTGCAGGCTTCGGCCAAGGCCAGCGGTTTGCACTTGGGGTGGAATGAGAACGATCGCTGGCTGCTGTCTCTCACCCTGGCCCATATTGGAGGTCTTTCGATAGTAATCCGTTGTTTGTTGGCAGGAAAGCCAATAATACTAGCTCCGCTAGGGCTTTCACCTAAAGATCTAGTACAGATGATCGTTCGCTCTCGCGCAACCCTTCTTAGCCTGGTGCCTACTCAATTGGAAAGAATTGTAACTCAATGCCCAGATTGGAAGGGGAGGCCATTGCGGGCGGTTTTAGTTGGAGGAGCGCGGGCGAGTCAGTCGCTTTTACAGCGAGCGAGAAAACAAGGAATTCCTGCTATGGCCACCTATGGAATGACTGAGACCGCGTCACAGATTGCTACGCAGCCCCTAAATGAGGCGGATGATATTGCCGCAGTATCCAAGGGGGCAATGCTTCTACCTGGTGTGGAAGCTCGCTGTGAGCTTGGACAAATTCTGGTTCGCGGCCCAATGCTATTCGACGGGTATTGGGGTGAAGAAACACAGCCTCTTGTCGAGGGATGGTTTTGCACTGGCGATGCGGGAAGCCTCGATGAGCAGGGAAGACTACATGTTGAGTGTCGCCGAGAAGACCGCATTGTAACTGGTGGGGAGAATGTCTCGCCGGCAGAGGTAGAGAAAATCCTCGAAAACATTCCTGGGGTGCGGGCAGCTTGTGTATTCGGCATTTTCCACTCCGAGTGGGGTGAACAGGTAGCTGCAGTTTTGGTGCCTGAGTCTAATTTGGTGCTTTCCTTGCAAAATTTGGCAATGTTTTGGAAAGGCCAGCTAGCTTCTTACAAAGAACCTCGTCAAGTTGCTATGGTGCCTTGCTTGATAATAGGGCCTAATGGCAAAGTAGATCGCCGAGCTACCAAGCAGGCGTGGAGAAGCCTATTGGCGCCGCTACCGGACGCTGCGAGCGAACATGCGTGCTGCCCAGGTAACTGCCAAGACGGTAAGCACCCCAATAAAAACGAGTGATTTCCAAACTGCAGGATCGGCGGGATATCCAGCAAAAAGTGCCCGCGCACCATCGACTGCCCAAGTAAAAGGGTTTATTTGGGATAAACGTCTCAGCCAGTGACCTTCGTTCAAGGTTTTCATTGGCAGGAATATTCCTGCCAATAGCCATACTGGCATTACAAGTGAATTGGTTAGGGGTGCAAAAGCGTCTTCGTTACGAACCGCTAATGCTAGAGCATAAGAAATAGCCGTAAGAAACAACGCTATTAGGCTAAGTAAAATAAATGCCAGTACCACATTTTTTACTTCGACCGTAAGTCCAAAAGGAATAGACATTACCACCAGGATGGTTGCTTGTACCAACAATGCTAAAACGTCACGTAACGACCTGCCGAGAAGAAGAGCCACACGACTAACCGGGGTAACCCGGGATCTCTCGATAATGCCCGCTCGTAATTCCGCTATAAGTCCAAAACCAACAAACATCGAGCCAAAGAGGCCGAGCTGAATTAGTAAGCCAGGCACAAAAATGTTATAGGCATTTTCTCCAAAAAGAGGTCTCAGCAAAGGCCCGAAAAGAACCAAGAAAAGAAATGGCTGAAAAATTCCTACTAACACCCAAACTGGATTACGAATCACTAATAATAATTGACGATGAAAAATCAGCCATGTGTCGCGAAGGAAATTCATAGATTAGCCTAGTTATCTCGTAGAGATCGACCAGTTTTAATTAGAAATACATCATCGAGACTGGGTCGATGCAACTCGATGGAGGCAATAGCAATTCCTGTACTGTCTAGTAGACGCAATAGCTGTGGCATCGCGGTAGCTCCTTCCTCAACATGCATTCGTAGTCGGCTACCACCTTGAAGTTCTATTTTGGTCACAAAAGGTTGCATCTTGAGTAGGTTAGCTGCTTGATTGCAATCGCTATTACTAAGGCCGACAGTAACCACGTCGCCGGCGATTTCTCGCTTAAGCTCGTTAGGCGTTCCCTCAGCAACAATGGTGCCATGGTCCATAATAGCAATTCGGTCGCAGAGCGCATCAGCTTCGTCAAGGTAGTGGGTGGTAATAAAAACGGTCATGCCCTGATCGCGTAGTCTTCGAATCTCGTCCCATAGGTGAGCGCGACTCTGAGGATCGAGTCCAGTAGTGGGTTCATCAAGAAACACTATTTGTGGTCGGTGTATTACTCCAAGAGCGATATCAACCCGACGTCGTTGGCCTCCTGAATAGGTCTTGCACTTACGGTCTGCGTACTCACTGAGTTGGAAGGCCTTAAGGAGATGAGCAGCACGGTGGTGGGCTTCATCTTTACAAACTCCATATAGGCGCGCTTGTAAAACTAACTCTTCGCGAGCAGTTACTGTATCCCAAGTACTGCCGCCTTGAGCTACGTAACCTATATGGCGTCGCACCTCGCCGGGAGCACTGCGTAAATTAGCGCCTGCAATTATGGCTTCTCCGCCATCAGGGGTTATTAGCGTAGAGAGCATTCGTAGTGTAGTAGTTTTTCCAGCTCCGTTGGGTCCTAGAAAGCCAAATATTTCTCCCCTGGCAACTGCAAGATCAACGCTACGTACGGCCTCAATTACTTTTTTCTTTCCGTTTTGGCGAGTGTGGAAAGATTTTCGTAACCCCTTGGTTTGGATCACCGACAACTCCTATTTTTTCCTCAATCTAGTAGTTTTTGTATCAAGCTTGCAACGATATAAAATCGTGTCTTACTACACGTGTGCACAAACTTTATAAAGTGAAGACTACATTCGTTGAATGATGAATAAGATGCTAAGCAAAAAGTTCTAAGATTATATTGGAATCCAATGACAAATTCATAGCGTTTAAAATTTGGTGTAAAAAGAATGGAAACATTGTCGCATCACTTTTTGTCTGCGGCTATGAAAGCATGTGGTTGGGATTTGGGTTAGCGATGCGGCGCGTTTTTGTGATACACAAAGACTTAGGCGGTGGGGTGGCTAGGCTAGATGCGAGCTTCCCGTGCAAGAATTGTCAGGTTTGCATCCTAGCTGACGGTTAAGGAAGAGATGCGAGAGGAATCCAAGATGTTGGTGTGCTTTCTATCCAGAAACTTAAGTTCTATGAGAGCCGGTGTACTTGCGCCGCATCGGACCGTCTGATAGACATTTTTATGTTGGCGCGGAGCAGTAAAGTGAATGGGTGACGCCATGGATTTGCGAAAGGCGTCAAGTGCGGTACATACTGGAGAGGCGACGTTTCATGACCCCGCAGATGGTTATGTACGAAGAAGAGTTCAATCAGATTAGCGCGGTCTGCGATCGTCTAACGAAAGACACGAACGCGAAGGTGGTATTTCTGGTCGACAAAAACGGCCAGCTTATTACTGCCAATGGTCAGACCCGTGACCTAGATACCACTTCCCTGGCATCTCTAACGGCAGGCAACATTGCTGCAACCGGAGGGCTGGCCAAGTTAATTGGTGAGCACGAATTTTCAATATTGTTTCATGAGGGTGAAAAAGACAGTATCTATATAAATATCGTTGCAGGGAGAGTGATTCTTGTGGTCATTTTCGAGAATAAGAACCAAATTGGGCTTGTCCGGTTGCGGGCAAGACGAGCAAGTGAGCAGTTGGCTAGTATTTTTGACGGGCTGTTGAAGAAGGCGAATGCGCCAGGAACGGGCTCTGCCTTTGCTGAGATTACTGACGAAGATATTGATAATCTTTTTAGCGAGTAGGCCCCTTACACCGAGCGAGTGAAATGTCGTTCATAAACTACTCGTCCCGCGAGATAAACTGCAAGATCGTATATTACGGTCCAGGACTATGCGGGAAGACCACTAATTTGCAGTACATTTACGCTAAGACTAATCCGGAAGCCAAGGGCAAGATGATTTCTCTTGCTACCGAGACAGAGCGTACTCTTTTCTTTGACTTCTTGCCGTTGTCTCTGGGAGAGATACGAGGTTTTAAAACTCGTTTTCATCTATATACGGTGCCAGGACAGGTTTTCTATGATGCCTCCCGTAAACTAATTCTCAAGGGTGTCGATGGAGTAGTTTTTGTAGCCGATAGTCAGATTGAGCGCATGGAAGCCAATGTAGAATCCATGGAAAACTTGCGCATTAATCTATCTGAGCAGGGCTACGATTTGAATCGAATTCCATTTGTGGTGCAGTATAACAAACGGGATTTATCGAATGTAGCAACCATCGACGATCTTAGGGGGCTGTTAAATCCTCGTGCGGTTCCTGAATTCCAGGCAGTAGCGCCAACGGGAGTCGGCGTCTTCGATACGCTAAAAAGCGTTGCCAAACTTGTACTTACCGAGTTGAAGAAGGGCGGATAAAAAAAACCGACCAAGTAGGCAGGAAGAAGTAAAAGAAGTCGGGGCTCAAATTGACAATGTTGCCCCGTGGATGATAGAAAACACCAAGTTTCGCGGGAGGCTAGGCAATTTGCGGTAGCCAACTCGACTTATTGTCAGCCATGCCGGGGGTAATCCAAAGGATACGCACGTGAGAGCCAAATATCTCTTCGTATGTAGTGTCGTGGCGATTTGTTCTGCAGCAGCATACGGTCAAGGAACTACATCTAATGCTCGTGCTCAGGTGGGTGCGGCAGAACAACAATCTGCCTTGCCTGTCTCTGATGTTTCCGGTGACTCCAGCGCCTCTTCTGAAGACAAGCGAAAGTCTTCTGATGTGGAGGCTGGGAAGACCGGGCTTCAAACATCCGACGAGGAGTTTTCAACCCGGGTCCGTACCATGGAAGAACAAGTTACCGACTTGAAAGAGAAAGTATTTCGCACCAAGGCGAGGTTACTGCTTTTGCAGGAATCTATTTTGGGCGGGGGTGCAGTCGGGCAGGGGTCCAAAGCCGTTTTGAAGCATGTGAACGACATGGGATCATCCTTTTTTCTGGAGTCAGCGGCATATGCCTTGGACGGATCTCCTATTTATACTAAAGCTGATATCGATGGCGATTTGGATGGGAGAAAGGAATTCGAAATTTTCAACGGGCGAATCGTTCCTGGTCAGCATCAAATTGCTGTAAAACTCGAATACCGAGGTCATGGTTATGGAGTATTTAGTTACCTAGAGGATTACCGGTTTCGAGTACAGTCTAGCTTTACCTTTGACGCGGAGCCAGGAAAAATCACCAATGTGAAAGTTGTAGCATATGAAAAGGGTGGGATAACTGCCGATTTGAAGGATCGCCCGGCGGTTCGTTATGATTTGGAAAGAACTATTGATTCGGCAATAAATAGTCAAGAAGCCAAGGTTTCAAAAAACTAGACGATTGTCGCCTCCAAAAAAGAGGCAAAGAAGCCCCATGAACATGCGCTCATGTTTGCTATTGCTCGTCTCGCCAGTAATTCTATGTGCCTTTGTGCAAGGTGCCTGGGCTCAAGAGACAGATTATGCCGAGCCCGGAAAGGAAATCGGGCGTATTCGACATGCGGTTTCCTCGGCGGAAAAGCGACTCGCTATATTAGAGAAGCAGTTTTCTGTGCAGGGAGATCCGGCAGAAATAGAAGTATTGCGTCGTCGCTACTCGGATGGCGAGATTCAATTTTTGCTGGGTAATTATTCCTCGGCAAGTCTTTTGTTTTATGATCTGGTTGGTAATGAAAAATTTCGTAATGGTAAAGAATATTCTGGTGCCCTCTACATGCTCGCCGAGTCTTTGTATCAACAAGGCAATTTGTCGAGTGCAAAAATATATTATCGAGAGCTTCTGAATCTGCAAGATGTCTATTTCAGACAGGCTTTGGAACGATATCTCGAAGTTTGTGGCAAAATAAACGAACTCGAAGGAATCGACCAGTACCTTGCCCAAGCTCGCGATCGAAGAGGAAAGCTGCCTCCGGAGATTGGCTACGTTTATGGTAAGTGGTTATTTGGTCGTGTCGATCTCTCTCCGGGAGAACGAATAGAGAGGGCGAAAGAGGTTTTTACGCAAGTTGCTTCGTCTTCCAGTTCGCTTGCTCTGCAGTCCCAGTATTATATTGGAGTTCTTGCTGTTCAGGAGGGTGATCTTAAATCAGCAGCAAAGAATTTTCGGCGAATTCTAGCAATGCCCCAAACCGATCCGCAGCATAAAAGATTGCTTGAACTGGCTAATATGGCGCTTGGTCGAATCTATTTGGAAGAGGGCAAATACTCGCAAGCAATTGATAGATATCAAGAAGTGGATTATAGGTCTGACAATTTCGCTGATGTCCTCTATGAAATTGCTTGGACCTATGTGCGCAAGGCAAAGCAAGAAGGAATTAAGGAATATGAAAAGGCTAATCGGGCATGTGAAAAGCTGCTTTTGGTTGATCCCGATTCAGTATTGACTCCAGAAGCCAAAATTTTGCAGGGTCATCTGCTTCTTAAGCTGGGTCGCTACAAAGAGTCCATTGCTGCTTATACATCGGTAATCGATACCTACAAGACTGTACAGGGGGATATCGAAAAACGATTGCAGGAGCAAAATACGCAAGATCTTCGAGAAATAGTGGAAACTAAAACCCATAGCCTAAATTTGGCAAGTTCTCTGCCCCCCTTGGCTGCAAAATGGGCTGCAACTCAGAAAAGCGTTTCGGAAGCCGCAAAAGTTACTAGTGACATCAACATGTCAAAGAATAGCATTGTTGAGTCACAAGAAATTGCTCAGCGATTGCTTGATGTCTTGGAAAATCGGTATTTAGAGGTTTTCCCGTTGCACCAGGAGGGGGTTGAGCGCGCTGGTGCCGTTGATGCAACAATAATTCAACTGCAGCGAGATTTGCTTGTAGCTGAAGAAAAGATTTTGGGCCCTCAACGATTGGCGCCGATTCAAGAAGAGATGAGTCAATTACGCAGTGAGCGTTATGTAATTGAAGGACGAATTCGCGGACTGCCAAAATCGGAATCGGAAATCAAAGCGCGAAAAGCACGCATGAATGCACAACTAGATTTGGTAGACAAGGAATCGCATCGTTTAGGTGTTGACGTGGATAGTATGTTTGCTGTCCTTTCCGCAATTGAGAAATACGTAGAAGACACTAAAAAAACCCGTTCTGATAGACCCGATCTGGAAAAAAGCTATCGAGAAGCCTTAAAGAAGGAACACTCGGAAGCAGATGCGTTGCAAAGTCAATACATGGTTTTGCGTAAACTTATGCGTAATGAGAAAGCACTGCTTGGACTAAGAGGAAAGGGCGATGCGGAGCTTCGAGCGCTTTACGAAACAATTATGAGCAGAGAGAAGGAATTGACGAAAAAGGCTCGGGTGGGATTGCCTGCCGAATCATTGGCCTTTCTTAGCCAAATCGATCGGTCGCGAGAAAAGATAGATTCGATAAGGGCGAGGTCCGATTTGCTAAAACGCCAGATTCTTGAAGTAGTGAGAAGAAAGGCGATGATTATGCGCGATCGTGTTCTGGCTGAGTCAGAAAAAGCAAAAGGTTATAATCATGATGTAAACGAAGTGGCCACGCAAGCGGAAAGCTTAATAGGCACTATTGCCTATGAAAGCCTTAAGCGGGTGCGAAAACAGTTTTATGATCTGGTATTGAAGGCTGATCTTGGTTTGGTAGATGCCGCCTGGACGCGAAAACAAGACAAAACCAAGCAAATCCATGGGTTAGCGAAAAAGAAGAACCAAGAAATTAAGAACCTCGACAACGAATTCAAGGAGGTTCTAAAGAACGTAGACTAACCTCGCGTTCTCGAATGCCAAGCCATGAAACTTCTTGCCTATATACTGATAATATCGTCCTCAATTGCTGCTTACTCCGCATGGGGAAAAACCGAGCAAGGTAGTTCCTCAACGCATGACGAAGACGGAGGGGCGTACAGCTTTCTCGATGGAATTAGTAAAGGAAAAGGGGCAAAGGAATATAAAGATCTCTCCAATGCTTTGCAGGAATTTGAGGAGCAGGGGAAAGAGTTTCAACGAGAAATTCAGTTGTTGGTAGAAAAAAAACATGGCGAAAAAAAGAAAAGTCTAGAAGCAAGCTATGAAAAAGCTATTACCGACATCGAAGCGATCGAGCGTGGCGAGCGTAGAGATGCCATTGCAATGTTCGAGGAATTTCTTAAACGTTATCCGAATGATTCACGGTTTACTCCCGATATAATTTTTAGACTTGCTGAACTATATTACGAAAAAACGAAAGACGATTTTAGCCAGGCAATGAAAAAATATGAGGAGCAACTTTTGATGGTCGAGCAGGACAAGCATGCTGTTGCTCCGCCTGAGCCTACGCAAGACTTTCAAAAGTCCATTGCGCTTTACAATCGGCTTTTAGAGCAGTTTCCAAAATACAAATTGAATGACGGTACTTATTACTTGCTGGGATTTTGTTTGGAAAAGCAGGGTGCACAAGAAAAAAGTATAAATACTTATGAAAAGCTAATTGCAAAATACCCCCGATCAAAGTTCGTGCCCGAGGCATGGTTGCGTCTCGGAGAATACTACTTTGACGCGGTTGATGAGCCTAGAGCACTAGATAAAGCAGCCGAAGCATACTCTCAGGCTGCCAATAACAAGGATCACCCTTTATACGATAAGGCTCTTTATAAGCTGGGGTGGACGTACTTCCGCAAGGATTCGTTCGATAAGGCAGTAAGAACATTTGTGAATCTAATAGATTTTTATGACCAAAGAAGCAAGGAGGCCGGTGAAGAAGCAGGTGGCGACCTTCGCGAAGAAGCCTTCCAATATATGGCGATTTCCTTAGCAGATGAAAAATGGGGTTCGGTGAGCAGAACGAAGGCCATGTTTTCGAAACTAGGATCGCGGCCGTGGGAAGCTGAGATCTGGAAAAGACTCGGTGATGTTTACTCCGATCAGACTAAATGGGACGAGGCTATTGCTGCATACCAGCAATACCTGGCAAAGGATCAATTCAACCCGAATGCTCCCCAGATACAAGACAAAATTGTGAAAGCGTATGAGCAAGGCTTGCGAGACTTTGAACGTGCTTACATCGAACGGGACAAGTTGGTAAAGATGTATTCACCCGGTACTTCTTGGTACGAAAAAAACAAATCGAACTCAGAAGTAATAAGGACGGCTCAAGAGCTTGCTGAGCGAGGTATATACTCGGCAGCCGTTTATCACCATCAGCAAGCGATTCAGTACGTTAAAAATGAGCGAATTGATGAGGCAAAAAGGGAGTTTGAAATTGCTGCGCGTGGATATGCTGATTATTTAAAAAGGTTCCCGCACTCCAAGCTGGCCTATGAATTGCAGTACTATATGGCAGAATGCTTGTATTCTAGTCTGCAGTTTGTTGCGGCCGCCAAAAGCTATGAAGCCGTTCGTGATTCCACTGCTGACCACAAATATCAGGGTGATGCAGCTTACGCGGCGGTTCTTTCCTATATAAAAGAAATCGAGTTTCAGCAGAAGTCAAAGCCCCCAAAACTAGAGACGCGGCCTCTAATCACCTCAAAAGATAGGCCCGAGAGTAGGCCAATAAAGAAAGAGTCATTGCCTGAAATCTGGAAGCAATTTGTTCAAGCTGCAGATACGTTTGTGCGATTACAGCCCAAACATAATCGAGCACCGCAAATTGCTTATCGAGCAGCGGAAATATTTTATTGTTACGATGACTTTGAAGAAGCGCGGCGTAGGTTTGCTTTTATCGCTGAGAACTATCCCCATAGTGAATTTGCAAAATACTCTTCTAATCTTACCCTAGAAACTTTTTTGGTTTCCAAAGATTGGGTGGCGGTTACGGAATACACTAACCGACTTACAACCCCCGATAGCACTGGGACGGCAAAGATCGATCCCCATAGTGAAAATGGAAAAATTCTACGCGGTTTTGGCGATAATGCGATGTTTAAGCAGGCCGAAAAACTGATGGACGAAAAGAAATGGGATGAGGCGGCCAAGCTGTACGAGGATCTTGTAAGACGTAATCGTAGTTACGAGTACGCGGATAAAGCACTTAATAATGCGGCAGTGTGTCGCGAGAATGCTCGTCGTTTCGATTCCGCATTAAGACTGTATGAAAGAATTTACAGCGAGTACCCTAATTCCAGTCTTGCCGATGTTGCTCTTTTCAGAGTGGCTGTTAATGCGGAAAATAGTTATGACTTCAAAAAGGCAATCAATAGATATCGGCTCCTAGTTAAAAAGTATCCTAATTTTAAGGATCGTTCCGCGGCGTTAAACAATCTGGCCAGATTGCTTGAAGCCCTGCAGCAATATCCAGAAGCTGCCCAGGAATATGCACGTCATGCGGAGACTTTCCCGAAAGATGAGGACGCCCCGAAAAATCTCTATAGAGTGGCGATTGTCTACGAAAAGATGGGAGATTGTCGTAAGCAGATTTCTGCATTAGAGGATTTCATAAAAAAATATTCACGAAATCTCAAGCAGAGTGAGCAAGTTGTCGATGCGTATCGCCGTATTGGTGATTGCCAGCGTCGACTTAAAAATGAAAAGAAGGCCAAGGAAGCCTGGATATCCGCTGCACGTGAATATCGCAAGCGTGGGCTAGGCGCAAAGGACGAATTAGCCTCCTCGGCGTCTAGCTACGCCCAGTTCCAATTAGCTGAGTTCGATTACCGAGACTGGGACAAAATCAAATTGCAGGGTAGGGGCAAAGCCTTAGAAAGAGCATTCAGATCTAAATTAGTTCAGGCAAAAAAATTGCAGAACAGCTATTCAAGTACTTATAAGTACAAGAACATAGAGTGGATTTTGGCCGCAAGCTACAAGAAAGGGTATGTTCTCGAAAGGTTTGCTACGACACTAGTCGAGTCTCCTTGTCCAATCGATATCAAGAGGCAGTATGGAGCAGAAGGCTGTGACGTGTATCGTCAGACCTTGGTTGATAAGGTAACTGGGCTCGAAGAAAAGGCTGCAGATGCCTACGAATCAACTTTAAAAGAGTGCCGAAAGTATCAGTTGGTAGACAATGAATGGTGCGACCGGACACAGGATTCTCTTGCCAGATTACGTAGCGAGTTCAAAGTACCTAAAAAGGCACGGTCTGTTACCGTGAGCTCGGCGTACTTCCCGGCGCCATTGGTGGAGAGTTTTGAAGGCCCTCTCAAGAAACCTGCGAGTAGCGGAAAGCTATCGGAGGAAAAAGAATGAGCAGAAAATCGCAATCGCGTGAGCCCAAGCCCATGCTGATTGGCGCTTGGATGGCGATAGTTTTCCTCTGTTCCTGTGCAACGTCCCCTCAAGGGTCAAGTAATGGTCTACGCAATGAAAGCGCTGAAGTCGAAAATGCTTCGCAAAAGCAAAAAGACGAAGGAGGAGCTCCTGTCAAGGAACTAGATCCCAAAATCAGTGAGGCATTTGATGAGGGGATGAGGGAAGCTTTTTCGGGAAATATAGATTCGGCGATATCATTACTTCGAGTTGCGGCTACTGATGATCAGCGAACTTATTGGGCGCATTATAATCTGGCCATACTTTTGGAGCGAAAAGGAGAGTGGGAAGAGGCCGAAAAGCAGTATAAAAAAGCGCTAGAGCAACGACCACAGGCAACGCAGATTGCTGAAAACTATGGCAAATTACTAGTCCGGGTAGGAAAAGCAAATGTAGCCGAAACAGAGTTGAGAAAGATAGTTGCTGCTAACCCAAAAGCGTTGGGTTCCAGATGTGCGTTGGCCTTTGTGCTCTTCTCGTTGGGAAAGCTTGAAGAAGCAGTAGAGGAGGGAAGAAAAGTATTGCGAGAAGAGGAGCAAAATGTATCGGCGATGCTGGTTCTTGCCAACGCATACTATGGTCAGAAAAAGACCGAATTAGCTCTAATGGTATTGGATAATGCTAGCCATATTGATCCCTCGCGGGCGGAGATACCGAATTTGGCGGGTGTTATTTTACTTTCTCAAAAAAACAAGGCGGCAGCGTTAGAGAAGTTCCGTGAAGCAGCAGCCTTGCGTGAGGATTTCCCTGAAGCCCACAACAATCTTGGTGCGCTGTTGTTGGCGGCTCAAATATATGGCGATGCCGCAAAGGAGCTCGAGTTAGCTGTGCGTTACGCTCCTGCCTTCGCTGAAGCTCACCTAAATCTGGGAAATGCTTATCGAGGGCTAGGGGAATTTGAACGTGCAAAAACCGAATATGAAAAGGCACTGAGACTCGATAATAAACTTGCTGCTGATGTTAATTTTAATCTTGGTGTTCTCTTCATGGACGCCGATATAAAGGATATGGATGTTAGTCAGCGAATGGATGAAGCCATTGCGTATTTCCAAAAAGTAAAAAAAATGGCAACTGTTGATGAGACAGTAGAACAATACATTAAAGATGCCACCAGGATAATACGGAGAGAAAAACGGAAAAAGGCAAGAGAAGAACGGGAACGCTTACGCAAACTCAAGGAAGCAGAAAAAAACGCAATAAATGCGCAAGCTGCTCAAAAAGAGGATATGGGCTCTGATTCCCATTCGAAGGCAATTCAAGAGAAGAAACCGCCATCGCAGCAGAGGGAATCATCCAGTTCGAAACCAGGCAAGATGGAAGATTGATCAGCACACGAGCAAATGGCGAGGAAATGATAATCATGCTTAGTATGCTTCGGCAACGGGTGGCTCTGATTGCACTAATAATGGCCATGTTTCCGGGTAGCCTTTTGGCACAAGAGAAAAAGAAGCGGGTTATTCGTCTAGAAACCATAACGGTTGAAGGGCGAATTCAGAAACCGCAAGCGTTCTATATCTTGCAGCGGTCTAATCTCAATTTTGACGGACTTGAAAGAGTAGAAAGCTTTCTTCCCAAAATTGTAAAAAGTATTGAAAAGGAACCATTCTAGTGTCTAAGACCAGCTATAAAAGGCATGGTGAAAAAGGGAAGAAACGGTGAGGGCGTAAAAGAAACAAACGAGCTCACGAGTCAGGAAAAGAGCGATGGCAACGGCACAGACCCAACAAAAAATACTGCGAATCGGTGTCATCCAGGGTGGGAAGATCATCGAGGAACGGGTAATTAAGAAACGGGAAACGGTTACGGTCGGCCAAGGTTCAAAGAATACCTTTGTCGTTCCTGTTTCGAACCTTCCTTCTAGCTTTGCGATTTTCGAGATGAAGGGCATCGGATATGTTCTTCGGTTTACCGACATCATGTCTGGGCATGTGTCCAGTGGAGAAAAGAAGCTCGATTTCGCTGCGCTTAAGGCCCAAGGTTTAGCCAAAGCAGATCGCGAAGCTTTTGCAGTGCCATTGACTGATCAATCAAAGGGCAAAATTTCTCTGGGTGAGATTACTCTTTTATTCCAATTCGTTTCGCCGCCACCGGATGTGCCGCGCCCAGTTCTACCGGAAACAGCTAGGGGTTCATTGTGGCAGACCATTGACAAGGTATTTTTTGGAATTCTGATGGGTTGCCTTATTGTGAATTTTGGATCGGTCAAAGCGATTACCATGCGTGCTCCTTTGCCCCAGGATGAACTTACGCTGGAAGATCTTCCCGATCGCTTCGCGCGCATCATTGTTCCCGACATGCCTGCTCCCAAAAAGAAGGAAAAAGTCGCAATCGTGAAGGAAGAAGAGAAGGAAACACCCCGCAAAAGTAACGAGGAAAAAGCTAAGCCGGTTGTAAGTAAAAAAACAAAACCAGCCCCCGATCCCCAAGCTCGGCGTGAAGCTATCGCCAAAGGGGTGGCCGATAAGGGTTTACTCAAGATGCTGGGCTCGCGTAGAGGCATGGATGGCGAAGGTGCCATTGAAAATGTTTTGAGTGCGGGTTCGGAAAATTCCGATATAGCCACGGCCTTAGCAGATGCAGGAGGCGTGAGTGTGGCAACCGGAGAAAGCTTAGGAGGTAATCGGCGGGGAAATGGAGCTGGTACCCAGATCAATATTGGGGATTTGGCGACATCTGGTGGAGCCTCGGGAAAAGCAGCCAAGTTTGCAGAAAAGAAAACTGCGCAGGTAAAAGGGAGAGTAATTGACCAGGGACCAGACGTAGAGGCGTCTAACTGCGATCGTCAAGCGATTGCTCGCTATGTGAAAAGAAATCTACGTGCCATCCAGGCATGTTACGAGCGGGCTTTAAAACGTAATGTAGACCTCAAGGGAAGGGTAGTGATTCGTTTTACGATTGGAGAGGATGGCCGGGTAGATGGAATGCCAGAAATCGAAGAGGACTCCCTCTCTGATCCGTCTGTAGCAAGATGCATACGTAGCACTATTCGCATGTGGAGATTCCCGCTCAAAGACAATGAATGCCCAGTTGCTTACCCATTCGTCTTTGCGCCTGCCTCGTAGATACTTGGAGTAGTCACGAGTTGAAACCATGAAATCACACAGGCTTAGCGAGATTCGTAATCTTGTTGGTTCACCTCAGTTTCTAAATTGGTGGGAAGAACTGGTAAGGCTTCGCCAATTTCGAGATGATGCCCGGGAGCGGCATGAGGAGCTTTTGAGTCAAGCGACTCTTATGGATTTTCGTGCTGAGCTGACCCAAAAGAACGCAATTGATACGCTGTATCTGTCGAGCGATTGGGAAGATTCAGCGGCGCAATTGGCTGCTGAATGCCAGGCGTTAGAGAATCAAAGCCTTGAAGCAGTAGCTCATTTTGAACAGCAGCGGTTTCGTGCTAGTGAAAGCTGGCACAGACTATGTGCTACCGAGAGACAGGCCGAGATACTTAAGGAGCAAATAGAGGAGCGAAATTCGAAATTGCAGTCTGTAAGCCATGATGTGAAATCGGATATGCAGGAAGAGATTCGACGGTTGTCTGTCGAGCTTCAGAGAATGCAACAGGCGCAAGTAGAAGCGTCGCGTCGTAACGACCACGAGTTAGCAGAAAAAACCCGTCTTTGGGACAAGGTCGAGCAGATTTGGTCTCGATCTGCGCAGTTATCTCTCTTGGTTGCGGAAAAGCGAGTGCAAGGGAAAAAAGTGCGTTCCGAAGCTGAACGGTTACTTAAACAAGCCGAAGAACGCAAACAAAGGGCCGATCAATTGCGTCTTGAGGCACAGCAAGCTGCTCAGGAAAAAGAAAATTCGGAAACCAAGGTGCAAACGTTTCTACAGAATGCATGTAATCAATTTCAATGCGCTCTAGGAGAAGACTTTCTTTATTTTAACCAAAAAGAGAATCCCCGAAAGGCCTGGTGCATTGGTCTCGTTGATGACGAACAAAACTACAGAATACGGGTTCGGCCACTAGAAGTGTATTCGGTTGATCAAAAACAGGGTGTAGAGGTTCTGGAAAAAGCATGGGAAGAAAACTTTTCTGATGCTGATTCCGATCGCAGATTCGAAGAATACTTTCTTCAGGGGCGAAAGGGTCGCGTGAAAGATGAATCGTCAGATTGGAAATCGTCTTGATTGAAAAAATGCTTTTTGGGGGCTGGTTTCCATGGATATTGTGAATATTCTTCAAACCTCTATGCTTTTCGAAATGATATCCGGGTCAGAGTTGAATGCTGCTGCAGAAGCGATTCGGGTGAGGAAGTTCGCTGCGGGAGAAACGGTTTTTGAAGAAGGGGATTTAGGAGACTCTATTTTTGTAATTGCGTCTGGTCAAGTGGAAGTGTTACGAAAAAATGCTGGTGGGGAGTGTAGAGTAATTGAAACCATGGGACCTAACGAGTTCTTTGGGGAGATGGCTTTAATCGACAAAGAATATCGATCGGCGACAATATGTGCGGTAGTGGACAGTGTGCTTCTTCAATGGACGGCAGATCAAATTGCTTCGTTTCGTAAAGTTCACCGAGATAGTTTTGCTTTCATTGTTTTGAATATTGCGAGAGGGCTTTCTCGAAGGCTTAGGGAAGCTGATGCGCGTTTATGTGCAAAATGAAGAAAGGCAAGCCAAGTTGACATGCATAAAAAAAACAGCATATAGTCCACCTAATGCTTAAAAACCAGAGTTGTTTTGCCCTCGTACGAGGTATCGAAAAATGAGTGTAAAGACATCAATAGCTGCTGGGGTTTTGGTTGGGGGTCTTGTCTGTAGCGTCGGAGTGGCGCAAGCAGAGACTCCCCAAGTTCAAGGTGCCTCCGTAAAAAGTCAAACGATTCCTAATCCAGAAAAACTTGCCCGTTCAGGCGAGTATCTTGCGCAGATGCGCCTAACGCTAAAAACGGTGTTGGCTAAGCTAGAAGAGGCGAGAGCGAGCAAAGATGTCGTAAAACTCAATTGCGTTAATGAGAAACTAACTAATATTAAGGGCCTTTTGCGAATCAGTGAGCAAGCTGATATCACCTTGCAAGAGGCAGTGGCCAAAGCAGAAGATCAGGCTGCAGATCATGAGTACTCTAAGGTCGTCATTGCCAAGCAGAAGATTGATCAGCTTAGGGCAGAAGCCGAGCAATGTGTAGGAATGCTTGCTTTTGAGACTGGTCCGACCGAAGTGGTGGTCCAGGAGCCAATTGATCTTCCGAGGCTAGATCCTACGCTGCCGGCACTTCCGCCACGATCAATCGTAGTTCGGCCTCCTCCGGCGAGTCCGATTGACTAGCTGGTGGTGGAATTACCGACAAAAAAGACTATGTCATTCTAACCTACAGAGGGCGGCTAATCGCCATGGAATCGATGCGCCTTGCTGAAGTGGGGGAGTTGAGTGTGAATAACATACCAATTATACGATCAGGTGATCTCGTGGTTAAAACGCTTGTGATGGTTGCTGTAATCGCTCTATGTGGACAAGTATGGGCAACGGAAAACGGTTTAAAAGTTGGTAATGGGCGCCTGCATCCTTCGGTAAAGCTGGAGTCGCGCTACGATTCGCAAGCGGCGTCGGTTCCTGATGATAAAAATGGTGGCTCAAAAACCGTTGGAGACATGATTCTTAAATTTGGTCCGGGAATCAATTTGGAGTTGCCTTCTCCTGCTATTGCTCTAAGTCTTGGTGCCAATCTTGAGTATTTGTTCTATTCGGATATTCGTGATGAGGGTACCAGAGATTATTCGGATTATAATGCCGATGCAGATCTTGATTTGGCCATTAATAACGAGGGCCAGGTCTCTGCAAATATTGGTGACCAGATTGTTTTCTCGGATGATTTGACTAATACTCCTGCATTGGAGGAGGGGGCCAAGAAACTATTCAATGATGCACGATTCAAGCTTTCTCTGCGTCCTTCAGTTGGTTCCCTATATATAGAGCCAGAGTATCACCTCATTACCGAGAACTTCGAAAAACCCGAGGGTGGTGAGGCAGAAATTTTAGATGAACATGAAAGTATAACCCATAACGTACAGTTGAATGGCCGATGGAAGTTTTTGCCGAAAACCGCTCTTACTGTTAATTCAACATTCGCTGCTCGATCTTATCCGCAGGCAAATCGTAGTAAAGATATTAATACAATTAAGGGAACCGTTGGGCTGTCAGGTTTGATTACCAAGCACGTTTTTACAGTGCTGAAACTAGGATGGGGTCAGGACTTAACAGAAAAAAGCTACTCAAGTCCTATTGGGCAAGCGGAGATTGGTTACATGCTATCCGACACTGCTTCCGTTCGTGGTGGCTATATGCGTAGCTTCGATCCTTCCGGTTCTCCCTATATAACCTACGGAACAGACCGGGCATATATTGATGGGCGAATTCAGGTTCTGCCAAGCAAGAAGCTTGATCTGCATGCGGTAGGAAGCGTCGATTTCATTGATTTTAACGGTTACGTTGGCAGCAATAGTGAGGCGGAGCGTGATCGTAAGGATAGGACCATAGGCGCCGAATTCGGTGCGGACTATTTGTTGACCGCATGGTCTACACTTAGTGGCGGTTATGTCTATTCGTATCGTAAGAATAACGTTGATGGTGATGAGGCTTTAGCAGATGGTGACTATACACGCCACGAAGCATATCTTCGCGTGAAGTTAGTTTACTAGTTTAAATTTCTGGATAGTTATGGGAACGATCGTGGTCGTGTACACGATCGTTGGTGTTCTATAATGACAAGTTTTAGGTTGGTAGTCTTGTTGGTGGCATTTGGGTTTGGTGGGTGTAGAATGCCGACGAAGAAAGTACCGTCATACTCTACACGGGAAACAATTTCCGAAGCCATGCCAGCAGTAAACAATGCAACATTAGGAATAAACGACGTTATAGAAATTAGAGTATTCCAAGAGCCCGACTTGTCTGGTGTTTTTCGTGTTTCCGCTGATGGTGGTATCGATTATCCATTTTGCGGGCGCGTGAAGGCGTCGGGAATTTCCTCAAGTGAGCTGGTTGCTCAACTCACCCAATGCTTGGGGAATGGCTATCTCAAAAAGCCTCAGGTCACAGTATTTTTAAAAGAATACAATTCGAAAAAGGTTTTTGTTTTTGGGGAGGTTCAAAAGCCAGGAACATTTCCATATGAAGCTGATATGAACATTGTGCAGGCGGTGACCTTGGCGGGTGGCTTTACTAAACTCGCAGCGAAAAATTCGGTTATTGTTACTCGTCAGGTAGCTAATGAAGATTTGCGCACCGAAGAAAAGAAAATTCGTGTACCTGTGGAAAGCATTGGGGAGGGTCGCGAGCGCAACTTTACTATGCAGCCGGGTGATATTGTTTTTGTGCCCGAAAGTTTTCTGTAGTCAGTAGAGCAAGGCTAAAGCGACTTATAGGGTGCTCGCGCTGAGTCCGTCGATGATTTCTTGGGAACTTGCTATCCAAACCTTGAACCTGGAGTAACTATGAAAGTTGCAGTCATCGGAAGCGGCTACGTCGGGCTAGTTGCGGGAACCTGCTTTGCCGAGAGCGGCAATGACGTTGTTTGTATTGACTCAGATCGAAATAAGATTGATCGGCTTGTGGCGGGAAAGATTCCCATTTACGAACCTGGGCTGGAAGAATTAGTTCGAAGGAACGTAAAAGAAGGTAGGCTATCATTTACTTCTAGTGTCGGGGAAGGTGTCGCGGGAGCTATCGTAGCCTTTATTGCGGTGGGAACGCCGCCCAGTGAGTCTGGTGATGCTGACCTTCAGCACGTGCTCGGAGCAGCTCGGGAAATTGCTCGCGCTATGACTGGTTATCTGATTGTGGTCGACAAGAGCACGGTACCCGTGGGAACTGCAGACAGAGTTCGTGAAGAAATTGCTAGATATACAGATCATAAGTTTGATGTAGTTAGTAACCCAGAGTTTTTGAAAGAAGGCGCGGCAATTGAAGACTTTATGAAGCCCGATCGTGTTGTTATCGGAACGGAAAGCGCGAGAGCCAGGAAAATAATGGGAGAATTGTACGCGCCTTTTGTTCGTACAGATAACCCCATTCTTTATATGGATCCGCGTTCGGCGGAATTAACCAAATATGCAGCGAATTCCATGTTGGCAATGCGCATTAGTTTCATGAATGACATAGCAGTCATTTGTGAGAAGGTTGGTGCAGACGTTAATCTGGTGCGTAAAGGGCTAGGTTCTGATTCCAGAATTGGTTATCCGTTTCTATTTCCCGGCGTTGGTTATGGAGGGAGTTGCTTTCCTAAGGACGTAAAAGCATTGATTGCTACGGCTCGTGAGAACGGGATTGAGTTTGACTTGCTTCGGGCGGTAGAAAGGGTAAACGAACGGCAGAAAAGGGTTTTGGTTCAGAAGGTTGTTAAACATTTCGGCGGATTAAGCGATAAAACAATTGCAGTTTGGGGACTCGCATTTAAGCCCAAGACTGATGACATGCGAGAAGCTCCTTCCATTGAGGTGATTGAGGGTCTAGCCGGTAAAGGTGCTCATATTAGGGTAAGCGATCCCGTAGCCATGGATGTAGCTCGCGGGCTTTTTGAAAATCGGGTGCAATATTGCGAAAACATGTATGATGCTCTTTGTGGTGCGGATGCTCTTTGTATTGTAACCGAGTGGAACGAATTCCGAAATCCTGATTTCGCACGAATGAAGGCAGCAATGAAGCAGCCGGTGGTCTTCGATGGTCGAAATATTTTCGACCCGGAATTGATGCAGGAAAAAGGGTTTGTTTACTACGGAATTGGTCGAACGCGTTAATAGAAACCGAAAATACCGGGCGTAGTATTTAGGCCTATTTCTGTGTGCCGTGCAAGGTTGCGTGTATCTCTCCTAACGAAACTGGTGGTAGCTTACCTCGTGCCTACTATGGCTCTGCTCGTGGTCGTTGTGGTAGGAGGATACTGGTTTGTGCGTGACAGCATGGAAAAGGAGATTGGTCAGAGGCTGATCGGACATGCAAGGGCTGCTGCTTCTTCGTTAAATCACGAGTTGTTGCTGCGGCTAGAACCTGGCGATGAGACTTCCCGAACTTTTCGTAATATTCTTAACAAGCTGGAATTGATGCGGGTTGCCGCTAGGGCAGAGCGGGTCTACGTTTTTGACCAAAAGCGCAGGCTTATTTGCGGAGCTGGTCTTTCACTCCCAGTTGGTTCGCCTCTGGCTTTTTTGGAGCGCGATCGCATGGAAATAGAAAAAGTCTTTCAGGGTGAAGCAACCTATTCAACGGTCGTGTTTGATGCGATGGATGGCCGAACCATATTGTCGGGATATGTCCCGTTGATCGATGGCTCGGGAGAGGTGGTGGCTGGCGTTGGTGCCGAAGCATCTGATCAATCTTTTATAGTAGTGCAGAGGTTTAGTGGACTAATGGTGGCACTGTGGACCGGATGTTCTTTTGTGGGCCTAGCAGTTTTTTCGGTGGTGGGAAGGCGGTGGTTAGTACGGCCAATAAGAGAGTTATTGCTAGCTGCGGAGCGCATCGGGAAGGGAGACCTAAAATCTTGTTTATCAGTTCCTAGTAATGGTGATGAGTTGGCGTTACTCGCCATTGGTATGGAAAGTATGCGCGAGCGTCTCTGTAGCCGTGATCAGGAAATGCAGATGATGCTTGCGGGGATTGCTCATGAAGTGCGCAATCCCTTGGGGGGGATGGAGTTGTTTGCTGGATTGCTAGCTGAAGACCTGGAACACGATGTTCCCAAGTTGCTGCATGTTCGACGCATTCAGAACGAGCTGAGGCATCTTCAGCGGACTGTAGAAGTTTTTTTGGGCTGGGCGAGGGAGGTCCGATTAATAAAACGGCCGTTGGCGATCAAGCCCTTTTTAGAGGAGCTGCTAACGCACATACGTGGTGATACGGAGAAAAAGGGTCAATTCCTGGAATTGAGATGCGAAGATATTGTTTTAATGGCGGACGAGGAGTCCCTTCGGCGGATGGTCTTAAACTTGTTGCGTAATGCAGTGGAAGCAACCCCTGATAAGGGGCGGATTATATTGACCTGTAGCTCAAAACAGAACTGCGCTGTTATCGAGGTGCGGGATTCAGGGCCAGGGGTGCCTATTTCGAACCGAAAGCGCATTTTCAATCCCTTCTTTTCCACAAAGGAGAAGGGACTTGGGCTAGGGCTCGCCTTTGTGCGTCGCATTGCCGAGGCTCATGGCGGGTGTGCATTTCTGGACGAAAATGGCGAAAAGGGCGCCATTTTCACAATCGAATTACCTTTTGGCTGAATGACAAAAGACTACAATTCGTGCGTGCCTCGTCAGCCGGCAAGCTAAGCTCAACTAGTCGGTGTGCTGATATTTGCTCGCTGGAACGTTTGATGCTGTTCGTAGACGAAGCTTAAAACTTCTGCAACTGCATCGTATAAAGATTCAGGAATTTCTTTGTACAGTTCTAAACGATATAAGGCATGAGCTAAGGGAATATTTCTAATTTCCACTACGCCATTTGTCTTAGCGATATGCTTGATTTGAAGCGCGCGATCGTCAATTCCCTTGGCGACAATTCGTGGCGCTTGGTAAGATTGCTGATCGTATTTTAAGGCTACGGCATAATGGTCGGGATTGGTAACTACAACATCTGAGTTGGCGACGTCGTCCATCATGGCTCCTTCGATGATTTCTTGGTGCATTTCTTTTCTTTTGGCTTTGTTGTGAGGATCTCCTTCTGAATCTTTGTACTCTCGTTTAATTTCATCTTTAGTCATCATCATATCCTTCATAAATACTCGTCTTTGCCACCATAGGTCGAAAATAGCGAAAACTAAAAATAAAAGGGCAATGCGAATAGTTAGTTTACTTATTATGGAACTAGCCACTGACATGATTTGTGCAGGCGTGCCTTGTATTGCATATACAACCAGGCGAAGTTCGTCTTTAAGTGTAATATAGGCAATATAGGCGGAAGTGGATATTTTTACACAGTTCTTTAATAATTCAACCACTTGCTTTTTTGAAAACAAATTTTTAATGCCGGTAATTGGATTTAGTTTTTCGAGCTTGGGAATGAGAGGGTCAACCGAAAAAACAGGACCAATTTGCAGAAATTCAACCAATCCTCCAATAAATATTCCTGCTACCAGTGCGGGGAGTGAAAGAGTGACAACAAGGGAAAGACCGTTGTATAGGTTATGAAAAATCTCGTCAGAGGTAAAATGCCTTCCCATACCTGCTTTTCTTAGAGAGTCTAAAGCGATTTCTTGATATTTCGCATATATAAACGGGAACACGGCTCCGATTGTAAGGAAGCCTGCTGCTAAAACAAACACACTGGATAAATCTTTAGATTTAGATACCTGTCCCTTTTTTTTGGAATCGTCTAGTTTTTTCTGCGTAGGTTCTTCAGTTTTTTCCCCACTATCGTCATTAGCCACTGTTCTTCACCTTCTCTCATAAAGACCTAGGAAAACAAGAAAAGAACGTGTTTAACCTGTTTAATCATAATATGAAAATAATGTTGAAGTCTTTCGAAAAATATTGTTAATGCACATAATGTTAAAACACATGCTACTGTTGGCTTTATTGACATGCTGATGAAGAATACCTGTACCTGTGGTGCGACCTTATTAATGAGTCCCAAGGTGATGTCAGTTATAAAAGTAGCAATCGCCGCAGGCGCGGCCAGAGATATGGCGACAACAAGAATATCACTTCCAACTCGTATGATTGTCTCAAATAATGGCCACATGCCGTGACTGAATTTAGGCCATTCTTCGATGGGAAGGGTTTGAAAACTTAGAAATAAAGCCTCAATAATTATATGGTGACCATTCAAGGCGAGGAAAATAAGTACTGTGAGCTGAAAATTTAAATCCGCAAAAACAGGGACTCTTTGATCGATTTGTGGAACAAAAATTTGTGCTTGCGCGGTTCCGGCAGCGGTATCCAAATATGTACCCGCTGCTCTAGCTGCTTCGAACATAAAGGAGGAAATCGTGGCAATGGTTGCTCCCACAAAAATTTCTTTTAACATTAATACAACAAATATAATTGAATCATTAGATACGGAAGCGTTGCTAGTAAAAGGAAAAATGGCAATTGTAAATACTACTCCAATCCCCATTTTCACCTGGCTGGGAACTGTTTTGCCGCCAAGGTAAGGAGCTAGTATTACAATTGGCATAATGCGGGCCATTATTAGCGCGCAAATGGCTAATTTTGGAGATAGAGCATAAAAGTTAAGCTGCTGAAGTAGATTAATCATTATGGCAACTTACCGTATTAGCACTGGAAAACGGTCAAACAAGTTAAATGTGAAGGCCAGGAGTTGACGTCCAATCCAGGGGCCAGCAATTGCCAATACGCCAAACACAACTATAACCTTGGGGGCAAAGGTAAGGGTCTGTTCCTGGATTTGAGTAGCTGCTTGGAACACTGAAATAATGAGTCCCACAACTAAGCTTAAGGCAATTGGTAAAGCAGAAGCTAGTAACGTAAGGAACAATGCCTCTCGGGTAATGTTAATTATTGCGGTGTAGACCATGTTGTTCTCCGCCGGGTTAGATGTAACTAAGGACCAAGCCTTTGGTAAGCAAATACCAACCGTCTACTAAAACAAATAAAAGTAACTTAAAAGGCATGGAGACAGTAGTGGGTGAAAGCATGTGCATTCCTAAAGCCAACAAAATATTGGCCACAACCATGTCGATTACTAGGAAAGGCACAAACAAAATAAAGCCAATTTGAAAAGCCTGCTTGAGTTCGCTTATAACAAAAGACGGAATTGCAATCATAAAATCAGTTTCTTTGAGGTCAGCTTTGTCTTCATTTGATCGCATTCTTTTAGCCAAAGAAAAGAACAGATTTCGGTCTTTATTGGTAGAGTGTTTTAGCAAAAATTTGCGCATGGGCTCTTTGGCTCTGTCTGCTGCTTGCATAAACAGCGCCACTGTTTTTCCACTCAACAGATCACCATTTGCATCGACCAGATTGCCTGCAGCTCGGCGCATTTCTAAGCCTACGGGGGTCATAATATAAATAGTAAGGATGATGGCTAAGCCAGTTATGACCTGAGTAGGAGGAATCTGTTGGGTGCCTAGCGCACTCCTCACTACCGACAGAACGACTGCAATTTTTACAAAGGAAGTCACCATCAGCAAAAGAAATGGAACCAGCGTCAAAACAGCCAATGCCACCATTAACACCAATGGTTTGGACGCAATGGATTGGGAGTCAATAGACGTTATGGATGAATCGATGGGGGCAGGTGCAGAGCGGTGGCCGCGAGCATATGCCGCCAAGCTGAAAAGCTGAAATGCGAAAACTCCTAGCCAAAGCCAGATTTTGGGGGCTTGCAAAATCAGGCATAATAGCGACCGCTCAGGTTGCTTGGTCTGCTCGCGATGGTTAGGGGTAGCGTTCAACGTAATTGCTTGGTTCATAAACGGCCTTGTTCCGATGTTTCTTCGGAGGATGAGGTTATTTTTGGACGAGAGGCAGGTTTTACGGAAAGGCGCTCCCAAAAAGTTTTGCGTGCAGATGCGTTTGAGGGGCCAGCAGAAGTCGCTGAATTTTTAAGCGCAGCTCTTGTTTTTTCGCTATCTAGGTTAGTCAAAAAGCTAACCTCGCGCTCACCGGTTCCCAAGAGAAGGAACTCTTCGCCTGCTTCGACCAAGAAAATGCTTTTTTTGGGTTCGAGCGTCAATCGAGCATGGATTTTGAGAGTTGCTTGTGGATGGTTGGTTGCTTTCATCAGTCGCCGTAAACCAAAATTGAGTATCAGATAGGCGAGTGCCAAAACTAATCCTAGCACTAGCATCATTTGAAGAAATGCGCTCACTAGTCCTTCTCGCTGGGGTTCGTCTACTTCCGACTGGCCGGGTTGCAGAAAGTCGTCCGGGGAGGGCGCCAAAGATTCGCGGTCATTATCTTCATTCGCGGACCTGGGCTTAGGACCGGGTTCACCGAAGCCACGAGAACTCCTTGTCGAGCCAACGCGATTGGAGCGAGCAGCTTCCTGAGCTGAGGCTATGTCAGCAAAAAAGCTTAGAACCAGAATATAGGTCACTATACGAAATACTTTTTGCATATAGGAGACACCTATTAATAGGAGTTAAATTTTAACGGGCATGGTTATAGCCTATCCAGTCCTATTAACATAGCTAAGGCAGCCGAGTGTCGGTGGTAATCTCTTCGTGGACCCGAATGAGCAATCAGGCAGAAATGCCCATTGGTAAATAGGCTCTCTAAAGTTACGCATGGAGCAGACAGAGCGGAAGAACTTGACAACGAGCCCAAGGCTCATGGATAAGAAGGCCCATGGATACGTATTTTGTCATTTTGTACTGAAGGAAGGTAGATATCATGGCAGTAAAAATTCGGCTATCTCGCGCAGGTGCCAAAAAGCGTCCCTACTATCACATAGTTGCGGCGGATTCACGTTGCCGTCGGGACGGAAAGTTTCTCAAAGTAGTTGGTTACTACAATCCAACTGCTCAGCCGCACCGAGTGGAAGTAAACGAGGCAGATTTGCAGTACTGGATTAAGGCGGGTGCTCAGCCAACTGAGACGGTTGAACGACTGCTAAAGCAGCTTTCTCGCAATCCGTCTGCAGCAAAAGCTTGAGGTGTGTATGGGAGCCGATCCTAATCGGCTGGTGCGCATTGGCGTAATTGGTCGTGCGCATGGTATTCATGGGGAGGTGTATTTTCGGCCGGATTTAAAAGGGTCAGCTACCCTGACTCAGAAAAAAACGGTGGTTTTGCATTCTGAACCAGAAGGATTCCGAGAATGGAACATTGAGTCTGCGCGTGTTTTCTCGGGGGGCATTCTGTTAAAGCTCGCTGGTGTCGCTGATCGCACTCAAGCCGAGCGATTAGCCGGGAGGAAGTGTTTTGTTCCAAGGAGTAGTCTGCCCGAATTAGAAGATGGAGAATTTTACTTCTTCGATCTTTTGGGTCTGCAAGCACAGACTCCCCGGGGAGAATTAATGGGAGAGGTGGCCAACCTTATAGATACTGGTGGAGTGCCTGTCTTGGAAATAGTGGGAAAAAAGGAGCTACAGGTTCCTCTGGCCGATGTATTTGTAAAGCATGTTGACCTGGAGCAGGGCACGATTATTGTGGAGCCCCCGGAAGAGGAAAGCTGAATCCGACCATGTTATCGTTTGAGATTCTTACGCTTTTTCCAAAGATGGTAGAGGAACCTCTTGCGCAAAGCATTTTGGGGAAGGCTCAAGAACGCGGGATTGTAGAGGTATTAGTCACCGACATACGCCAGTATGCAATAGGAAGGCATCGAATTTGTGATGATGCTCCTTATGGAGGCGGAGCGGGAATGGTTATGAAACCTGAACCGCTGGTATCGGCAATAGAGCATTCGCGAGCAAGATCTCCCCACACCTGGGTAGTACTTATGGGGCCTCGGGGACGGGTCTTTGATCAGAACGTGGTTCGAGAGTTACACGAAAAGAAGACTATTACTCTGGTTTGCGGTAGGTATGAGGGCGTGGATGAGAGAGTTTTTGATTTTGTGGACGAAGAACTCTCGCTTGGTGATTTTGTCTTGACTGGCGGGGAATTTGCGGCTCTATGTGTTCTCGATGCGATTTGTCGTCTCGAACCTGGAGTATTAGGAAATTGTTGCTCCGCTGAGTACGAGAGTTTTCAGGATGGCCGGCTGGAGTATCCGCAGTACACTCGACCTTTCGAGTTTCGAGGAAGAAGAGCTCCGGAAGTATTATTGTCTGGTGATCATGCGCGCATCGCCGGTTGGCGTCGGGCGATGTCATTAAAGGTGACGTGTGATAGAAGACCCGATTTATTAAGAAACAAACCTTTATCTACAGAAGACCAAAAGCTCTTGGACGAGCTTTGCGAGAGAAACTAAGGAGAAAGTATGCAGAACAAGATTCTCGACTTGGTGGAGAAAAAACAAGTTCGAACCGATTTTCCTGATTTTCGTGCTGGAGACGCAGTGCGCGTTCACTGGAAGATTCGGGAAGGCAATAAAGAGCGCGTCCAGGCGTTTGAAGGAATGGTTATTCGCAAGAACCGCAGAAGCAATCGTTCGACCTTCACGGTTCGTAAAGTAAGTTATGGGATAGGCGTGGAGAGGGTGTTTCCTTTGAATTCACCGCGTTACGAAAAAATCGAGGTTATTTCTCGTGGTCGCGTGCGTCGCTCTCGTCTTTTTTATCTACGCAAGCTCCAGGGAAAGGCTGCGCGCATACAAACGAAACGAGAGAATACTGGCGCCTCCAGGCTTAGGTAGTCTCGTATGCAGCAGATGAGTAAATAGATGATTCCCTCTAAGGGGATCATCTATTTACTCAAAAATGATTTCCCGACCTTGAATTCTATCGATTTCAGAAACGAATTTGCTGAAATCTGAGTATTTTTCAGGAGGAATCCGCGCCAAAGGAAGATAGTAGGATTCCTCAAGATGAAAAACGCCGGGTTTTGAATTTTCTATATACTCAAATTTACCAAAAGGGGAATCCATACGCGAAAATTGCGGAGTGGATAAGGTTACGCTAGCAGGTAGAGATAAGTGGATAGAAAGAGAGAGCTGCTGAGGCGTTCCGATTTTTAGAGGGCTTTGCCTTTGGGATAAAGACAGAAATGCCCGAGAAAGATAAGAAGGATATATTCCTTTAGAAATCACTAGGCGCTTCCCCTGCTGGCGGGCGAAGCCAGGTGCTTTGAAAGAATAGCGAATCACCCAGGGGGCGTGGTAGTCAGAAGATTCGTCGATAGAAAAACTTAGCAGACTAGCGTTGTCAAATGTGCTGGCAATTGCTGCTTCCATTGACTGGCGACGCTGTTCTTGATTCATTCTCTCTAGAGTTGTTCGTAGGTTTGCCTTAGCGAAACCTTGGAAATACTCTTCTCCCTTTCCCGAAAGCGTTCCGTTATTGGAAAGTGAAAGACGGAACGCTACTTTTTTATCCTCTTTTTGAGGGTAACGCGGCAGATGGATTATTTGCGACTTTTCTCCTAATTCCGGAAGTACTACTGCTTGCTGCCCTTGCGCCTGGGCTGAAACTTCTCCAAAAGGAGCAAAACGAATTGCAGGGTCCACAAAGATTGGTGAGTGGTTAGGAAGCAATATTTTCAAGACTGCATGGCCATACATTTGCGGAGTAGGAAATCTATAATTGGTAGGGTTGACCTGAAAAAGCCTTACTAAAACTATGCGAGAATCAATTCCTATAGCGCGTAGGGCTGATTTCAGCACCAGAATTCTGCTGCCATATCCTTGCGAAAGAGAGATCGAAGCTCCTGTAGATAATGAGCCTTCAATGCCTTTAATTTCCTGCATTACCTTTTCGTAAATCGCCCGTACTGCATCTATTCCTGTCTTGCTGCCCGCAGCTTGGCGAGCAAATTCAATTACTTCAAGAGAGGGTTTTGTACGATCAAGAAGCTGGTCGCCGATCCTCGCCATTTGCTCTAGTAATCCTGCTCCGGTTCCTATTTGGACGAATGGTAATAATTCCTCAGAGCTGACGCTATGTGGTTCGGAGACAAAAGGAGGAATATTCTCGTTTTGAAAATTTATCTGTTCATATTGGTGATTTTTTTGAATTGATGGAGTTGGAGGATTCCCGTGAAAATCAATTTCTATTCCCGTGCCTTTTGGGGCACGAAGGGAATATTGGGAATGAAAAATGCTTCCATCTTCCATGCGGAAATAAAATTTTGGAGTGGCAAATCCGGGCAAAGCTGCTCCTCTAGAAGGTGTGGATGCTAAATATTCAAATTCGACAAAATCGCCGACTTCCACTCCAGGAAATGAAATGCCGTTTTTACCTTCTATTTTTTCTGGTTCGAGAATCCTTCCATTGGCTTTGATTGTACGAAGAGTGAGAGCTTCGGCGCCTGGAGGTAATTTGATTTCCGCTAATAGGGAGACTCCTTTTTGATCTACTGCCTTGGCAAGAATGTGAGTACGTTCAGTAAATGCCCCGTCAGGATGAACCTCGATCGCCGAAGCATCCAATACATAGGCTACAGGCGAATTCTCAGGCGGTTTAGTACGGCGGTATTTTTCTAGAATAGAGGCTGAATCGGTACGCATATCATCAAGAACTTCTTTGCCTTGTCGATAGGCTAGTGCTCGACGAAGGGCTAGGTTGTCGCCGCGCATGCTCAGAGCGAGTTCCCTTTCTTTAGCAGCCTCTTCTAGATGTCCATCAAGTTCTAATGCCTGGGCTTTCTTTAGGTGAAGGCTCGCGTCTTGAGGCCATGCTTGAATCAACGATTCATAAAGTGCGGCTGCTTGCGCATATTGTTTTCGCACGGATGCTAATCGCGCAACATGTTCTTGGGGACGAGGGTCTAAAGGGTTACTGCTGGCGATTTTTTCCCATATTGTTTGTGCTTCCTCCAGATTCCCGCGAAGTTGATGATGGGTAGCAAGAGTGGACTGATATGAAGGGCACTTGCGCAGGTTTTGTAAGTGAGTATCGGCAGAATTGGAATCCATTTTACGGGCTAAATCGTAGCGAATTTGCAAGGCGGGACATAATCCAGGTTCCTGCATTATTGCTTTTTTTGCCAAATAGTCTGCTACTGCCTCTGCCCTCTGGGCAAGCGCAATATGTATTTCTGACAACAGAATAGACCAGTGAGAATTACCATTTGCTTTTGCTCTTTCTATTAATCTTGTGGCCTGGTCATACTGTTGTTGGTTGCGATAATGAATGGAAAGACGTTGAAGGGCAGAGAATTCCGTGGGGTCTATAGCCAAAGCGGCCTCGAAATCACGATGGGCCCGTCCCTGCG
>JBNKEI010000197.1:0-2517 GCA_050288705.1 Myxococcales bacterium | reverse complement strand
TCCGTCATTCCCGCGAAAGCGGGAATCCAGGAGGCACCACAGTCGAAAGACCAGCTTGCATTCCGATCTGACCTTTGGTTTAGGCTTTGGATGGCGTTACGATTGTCGTTGGACGAGAGTAAGTGGTCTCAAATTCGTGGTTTCTTGAAATCGCGTCGTGGGCCAGGAAGACCCTTAGATTCTGCTCTACCCTAGTTGAAAGCCCAAAAGACACTTAGTGCAAAGCTGCCCCTCACACGCTCAGGCAGTAGATTGGCGTTTGCGCAGGCATACCTTTGGTTGGCTGGTTTATATCCGGCCAAGCGTTTGGTGACTGGCACGACATGAGGGCTTGGCAGGAAGTGATGAGAATTCTTACTGCAGTTGAGAGGACACACGACAAATGACTGAGCGATTGTTTCATCTTTTTACCGATGTGGGTGCGGGATGGGTTATGTACCTTTTAATTGGTCTTTCGGTGCTTTCAGTAGCCTTGATGCTAGAAAGACTTGTTTTCTTCTATCGATACACTTTTCCTCGATCTTCGCGTTTATTAGCTCTTCTTTCGCAAGGCAAGCTTGAGGAAGTACGTCGCCAGATTGCTGGAAAAAAAGGGATGGAAGTGTTGGCTTTGCAAGCAGCTATTGATGCTGCTCCCGAAGGAGCAGATGCAGTGGATGCTAGTATTGCTAGCGTAGTTGCCGATCAAAAACCTTATTATGAGCGCTACCTTTCTTTTTTAGGAACATTGGGAAATAACGCGCCATTTATTGGATTGTTTGGAACCGTTATTGGAATAATTAAAGCATTTGCTGATCTTTCTATTGGCGGTACCAAAGCAGCGGGAGCAACCGCGGTTATGGCTGGTATTTCTGAAGCATTGGTGGCGACTGCAGTAGGAATTTTTGTGGCTATTCCTGCAGTAGTAGCCTTCAATGGATATAATCGCTGGCTAAAAATGGTAACCGGGCGGACTCAAGCGTTAAATTTTGCTCTTACTGCATATTTGAAAAAAAACAGGGAAGTATCTGCTTGTGCTTCCCAGGAACGACTCTCTCGTGCCGAAGCGGCGTGATTTAAAAGCTAACTCGGCTGCCTACTTCAAGGTGAATTTGTATTTTTTTCGCGAGGGTTTCATGTCGCACGCAACTCAAGATAATGAAGAAATGATTTCTGGAATTAACGTTACCCCTTTAGTGGATATAACTTTAGTATTGCTCATTATTTTTATGGTGACTGCCACCTATGTGGTTAAAGAATCAATAGAAATCGATCTTCCCCGTGCAGCTTCTGGTGGAGAGACCATAGGAACTTCATTAATGCTGGTTCTAGATAAGCAAGGGAAAGTATACGTAGATGGCCAAGAGAAAAGTTGGCAAGAAGTTCGTAGATCGGTGCGAGAGACGGTTGCCAAAGACAAGAACACGCGAGCAATTATTAGTGCCGACAAGAGTCTTTCACATGGAAAGGTGGTTGAAATAATTGATTTAGTGAAAAGCGAGGGCTTACTCAAGTTTGCCATAAATATTGAGAAAGAAAAGAATTAGAATTCGATTACCACTCGGGTAGAAAATTCAGTAGCACTAATTTTCATGGAGTATGAACGTGGATGTTACACGATATCCCAGCAACCGATGGCTTATTGCCATGCTTTTCGCATCTTTTATGTTGCATGGGATTCTGTATGCTGCAGTTGGTCGGGATTCTCTCCCGATCAAAGAGCAGCACCCCGAAGCGGTAGAATTTGAATTCATAAAAACAAGTCCGCCATCTATGCCAGAACTGCCAGCCAAAGTGAATCCGCCTATTGTGGAACCGAAAGTAGCTACCCGTTTTCAAAAAATCGCCAGAGTAATTCCCAAGCCTTTGCCTCCCCCGAATGTAAAACTCGCTACTCCTCCTTCTGAAGCCGAAGCGAAAGCATCTAAGGCTTCGCCTTCAGTGATTAGAATCGGAATTTCCCTGGAATCAACCACTTCCACGGGAGATCTCGCGGTAGGGGTAGGAAATACCCTGTATGGGAAAGCAGACCACGTTGCTCCTGACCCTGGTTTGGTAAAGCCATACTCATCGGCAGAAACTCGCCAAGCTCCCTATGTTTCGCCCAGCCAAGTATCGACGCTTCCGCGTCTACTACAACAGATTAAGGCTTCGTACCCCTTGGAAGCCAAAAAATCAGGCATTGAGGGTCAAGTAATTCTAAAGCTTCGTATTAACGAGAACGGGAAAGTAACCAGGGTGACAGTTATTCATGGACCGGGATATGGATTGGAAGGAGCGGCTAAGCGCGCGGCGTATGGTTTCCGATTTGCCCCCGCAACCTGGGAAGGTAGGCCAGTGACCACCGAGATTACTTATACCTATACCTTCGTGCTTGAGTATTAAGTTAATCAATGAGTCAAGCTCCTGACCCGCCATGGTATTGACTCTAATTATCAAACGATTATTACCACTGCGGGGTAGTTTTGCTTCGCGGTATTTCTGCTCAGGTCATTTTTTACCCGGGCAGCGCTTTTGACCCCTGGGGTAAACAGATAC
>JBNKEI010000196.1:0-5472 GCA_050288705.1 Myxococcales bacterium | reverse complement strand
GTCATTCCCGCGAAAGCGGGAATGACGGAGGGTGTGGTGCCGGATATAGGGACACGCCATGCAAGATCCCGGGAAAAAATTAGGGCAAAAAACTGTCGCATTCTGATTAAATTTCTACACCCTAGAGCGAGCCTTGGCCTCGACAAGCTCGGCCCGAACGGGTTTCTTGACAAGAAGCGGCGTGCAAGTGGCTCAAAGCGGATTTCTACAAGGAAGGGCAGAGAAGGAAGTGACCCATTGTTTCACCTCCGAAAGAGAGATTTGGAGAGCCTAGAAGAAGTTGACGGCTTTCTTTTCACGATGTATCGCTCGACGCATGAGTGGACGCTCACTAACTATGATTGGCCCAGTTGCTCCGACCGGTCCCACCGCTTCGGCATACCCTATAACTTCGTTTTCCATAGGAAATGCCTTGGGAGCTACCACCGAAAAGGTGGTGGAGTCTCTTCGCGAGGGGCGAAGTGGATTGACTCCGTGTCAATTACCAGCAGGTTTTGTCACCTTCTGTGGAGTATTTCCCGAAAACCTAGAGAAACTTACTTTTACATCAGAAGAGGAGGTATTCGACAGTCGCTTGGCTCGTATTGCCTGCGCGGTGCTTCAAGAAATATCCAGTGCAGTTTCTCGGGTGGTTCGGCGTTGGGGTTCTCAACGAGTGGCTCTGATTTTAGGTACAAGTACCGGAGGAATTCGCGAAACCGAGCGGGCTTGGGAAATATTGGTTGATACCGGCAAAATTCCTTCTACTTTTAATTATGAGCGTCAGCATTGTTTTGACGGATTGCTTAAGCTTTTGCAGAGAAGAACCGGAATTGGTGGACCATGCTACGTGGTTTCTACCGCTTGTTCCTCTAGTGGAAAAGTTTTCGGGGTAGCGCAAAGGCTTTTAGGAGCCGATTTTGTTGATGCTGTCCTGATAGGAGGAGTTGATACTCTCTGTCACACCACTTTGCGCGGATTCCACAGCCTTCAGCTTCTTTCAAAGCAAGCGTGTAGACCCTTCGCAGCAGATAGAGACGGTCTTTCCATTGGAGAGGGGGCAGCATGGTTGATTTTAGAACGTGAAGGAGAAGGGCTAGCCAGCCTTTTGGGGGTAGGGGAAAGTTGCGATGCTCACCATATTAGCCAACCGCATCCTCAAGGCAAAGGAGCTTACCTGGCTATGTCTAAAGCTTTAAGGCAAGCAGGCATTTCTCCCCAAGAAGTGGATTTCATCAATGCTCATGGCACGGCTACCCCTAGTAACGACTTGGCCGAGGGGCAAGCTATTGCCGGGTTATTTGGAGCCCGTACCCCGGTGGTATCTACCAAGGGATATACCGGGCATATGTTGGGGGCATCGGGGGCAACCGAAGCAGTGTTTTCCATTATTTCTATTATGCAAGGCTGGATACCCCTAAGCTTGGGCGCAAACAAGGTTGATCCCGCCATTTCTATTTTGATTAATTCGCAAGAAAAAAAAGAGCAGCGATGCCAATTGGTGCTTAGCAACTCTTTTGCTTTTGGTGGCAATAATGTGAGCCTGCTATTGGGAGCGCCCCAGTGAAACCTTTCTTTGTTGGCGGAACCGGTCTGTTCGCTAAGGGGTTTGCGCAGGTGCCAGACTGGCTGAGGCGGGAATACGATCCGCAAGTATTGATGCCGCCTTGTATAATAGTGCCTGCCAATCTAAAGCGTCGAACCAGCCTATTAACCAGAATAGCTTTGGAGGCTGCTACCCAGGCTATCAAAGAAAGCAAAGCGGATTTATCCACCATTCCCACGGTATTTGCCTCAGCAAATGGCGAAATTGCCGTAACGGTAGAAATACTCAAAGAAATGCTGACTGAGCCCGGGGGGTTGCCTTCGCCTACTCGGTTTCACAACAGCGTGCATAATGCGGCCTCTGGCTATTTTTCTATATCTGCTAAAAACCATTCCTTTTCTACTTCTATTGCCGCGGGAAAAGATACATTTCTCGCAGGATTATTCGAAGCAACAGGGGTTTTGCTTTCAGCTGAATTTGAAGAAGTATTGCTGGTAGTTGTTGACGAGCCAGCCACGGCGCCATTATTGCCTAAAGATTCTTTTGATGCCCTGGCCACTGCTTTCCATCTTTCCCGTGCTCCTTTAGCTTGTAGTTTTGCCAAGCTGCAAATGCACCGTAGCATAATGTTTCCCGCCTATCGGCGCTCTTCGGTGCCTGAAGGTTTGCATGGCCATCCCAATGTCGTGGGGCTGCATTTACTCGACGCGCTGCATGCCATGAAAGAAAAATGGTCGTTAGAATGCAGTGGTTGGTATATTAATGGAGAACCTTTGGTGTTTAATGCTAGTGGCGAGGAATAATATAGTGTCAAAATACCCACCTCCTGAGTATTTGCTACCTCATTCTGCGCCAATGATTTTTTTGGACGAGGTGTTGGAATGGAAATCTCCGTACATTCGTTGTCGATTAGTGGTGCGCGCGGAATCTTTATTTTTGGAAAATAACCGGGTGCCAGTTGCAGTAATACTAGAATATATGGCCCAAACCATAGGCGCATATGTTGGTTTATCCAATTTGTCACGAGGTAAGCCGATTAGTATTGGTTACTTATTGGGTACGCGTGAAATGGAATTAAAGGTTGATTACTTGCAAGTTGGCGACGAATTAATTCTTGATGCTGAGCATTTGTTTGGAGAAGAAACAGTTGGTAGTTTTCGGTGTACTGCGCGACGGGGGGAACAACTGGTCGCGGCAGCGGTTCTTAATGTCTTTCAGCCCCCAGACCAGGAGATTGTCCAGCGATGAAATCACGAGCTTTGATTACCGGCGCTAGCCGAGGAATTGGTGCAGCTATAGCAGTAGCGTTAGCGCAAAAAGGACATCCGGTAATTTTGAACTATCGGAGTAATCATGCAGCCGCGCAAGAACTACAGAAAAAAATTGAAATGCTTGGTGGAAAAGCCGAATTAGCTCCTTTTGATGTAGCCAATTCCGAGCAAGCCGCCCAGACAATAGAAAAACTGCTCCAGGATAAAGAAAATCCCATTGGAGTATTGGTAAATAATGCCGGATTAGCTAAGGACAACACCTTTCCGTTGATGAGCACCGAGGCTTGGCAGGAAGTTACTCGAACCACTCTGGATGGTTTTTTTCATGTAACTCAGCCATTAGTAATGCCTATGGTGCGGCGCCGCTGGGGAAGAATAATTAGCATTTCTTCCATATCGGGAGTCATGGGGAATCGGGGCCAGGTCAACTATTCAGCAGCCAAAGCAGGGCTAATTGGCGCGACCAAATCTCTCGCGCAAGAACTAGCTAAGCGTAATGTAACCGTGAACTGCGTGGCTCCTGGTTTGATTGAAACCGATATGGTTCGTGACTTGCCCCAGGAAGAAATAACTCGCCAGATTCCCATGCGTCGATTGGGAAAACCCGAGGAGGTAGCATCCTTGGTTGCTTTTTTGGCCAGCGACGAAGCGGCATATATTACCGGACAGGTTATTTCTATTAATGGTGGATTAGGGTAGGCCGCAATGGAAAATCAGCGAGTGGTAATTACTGGAGTTGGTTTGACCAGCCCAATTGGGAATGGAATTGAACAAGTATCGCGATCTCTATGTGAGGGGTGCCACGGAATTCAGTACCTGCCCGAATGGGAGCAGCTTCAAGGATTCGCTACCCGATTAGGAGCTTGCTCGCAGGTTGATCTTTCCGGATTACCGAAGAAAAAGACTCGTTCTATGGGGAGAGTAGCGCAGCTATCAGTGTGGGCTACTCAGCAAGCTATTGATGACGCTGGTTTATCGGCAGAAGAATTAAGCAGCGGAAAAATAGGATTAGCCTATGGTTCTACTACCGGATCAATGCCCGCCACTGGTGAATTTTGCCAGGCATTGATGAGTGATCAAAACATTGCCGGGTTGCAGTCAGTAACCTATTTAAAGCTAATGAGCCATACTGCTCCTGCCAATGTGGCGGCCTATTTCCAAATTCGTGGCCGAGTACTAACCACTTGTTCAGCCTGCGTTTCTTCTAGTCAGGCCATTGTTTACGGTTACGAAGCAGTCAAATACGGTCTACAGGAAGCTATGATCTGCGGCGGAGCGGAAGAGATGAACATTGCCAATGCCGCGGTGTTTGAAGTGATGTTTGCTACTTCCCGCCGTTATAACGAATCTCCAGAGAGAACCCCCCGGCCTTTTGATGTAGCCAGAGACGGATTAGTGGTGGGAGAGGGAGCAGGTACTCTAGTGTTAGAGTCTTACTCTCGAGCAAAAGCTCGCGGAGCAAAAATATATGCCGAAATTATTGGAGCAGCGACTAACTGTGATGGTTGGCATTTAACTGCACCTTCGGAAGAAGGAATGGTGCGGGTAATCCAAGGGGCTCTACAAGAAGCAGGAATTGACGCTAGTCAAATAGATTACGTAAATGCTCATGCTACCGCCACTGAAATTGGTGACCGCATAGAGAGTCGCGCTGTTCATCGCGTTCTTGGAGAAACAGTGCCCATTAGCTCCACCAAAGGATTTACTGGTCATACTTTGGGAGCATGTGGATCTTTGGAAGCGTGTTTTTGCCTGGCAATGATGCAAAAACAGTTTTTAGCCCCTACTAGGAATTTGGAAAATCTAGATCCGCTTTGCGCGCCATTGAATTATTTGTTTGGTTCAGCACGAGAAGCTAATCCTTGCGTGGTTATGAGTAACAATTTTGCCTTTGCCGGGTTGAATACGTCTATTATTTTAAGAAAAGCTTAAAGGGATAGGCTGGCCCAAAAAAGTGATAATTGTCTATACCTCTTTTGACGCATCGATCGGGTTCACAAGTGATAGCCCGAATCATTGTGAAGCTCATGGTGCAAGCTTTTTTGAGAGTTTTGAAAAACGCTATTTACCTTGAGCAATGACTGCGACCCCATTTAACGACAGGGGGGCAATAAGGCGTATACCAAGAGGCTGGAATCGAATCTGATTTGACACAAGGAAGCCACCAACGCTATTTTTTTCACATAATGATCTTTGACATCCAAATAAATGCCGGGCAGTCGGGTGTCAATTTTTATAGACAATAAAATGCATTGAAAAGGAGAGTGTATTTCCTAAAAAACTGGCCAAGTTTATTATCTTGCCCTAGATAAATGTCGAGGTGGGCGAACCTTGGGCAAACACATTTAGCGGGGAAGGTTCGCGATTTGCTAACCCTTCAAAGCTTCTAGAGATTTTTTTTGGCTCTGATTTCTGGAGCCTGTAGAGAACCCAGAAAGAGAGGGTTCGCGCAAACGCTAGAAAAAATTCTTATGTCCCGCTAGGTTACAAAGAAGGAGTTTCGCCTTCGCACGAGGGCGCGGATTGAAACCGCGATACCGAAAGCCATCGCCAGGATGCAAATTAGTTTCGCCTTCGCACGAGGGCGCGGATGGAAACCAGGCTATCGACGATGAAAAGATATTTATGTCAGGCGTTTCGCCTTCGCACGAGGGCGCGGATTGAAACGCCATGCTC
>JBNKEI010000195.1:0-6822 GCA_050288705.1 Myxococcales bacterium | reverse complement strand
ATAAGAACACGCTTGCTAAGCTGGAAAAGGCTGGTATCAAAAACACTGAACAGCTTTATCTAGCTGCCTGCTCTGACATCGCGACGCTCACGAAAATGACAGGATTGCATTCGAAAGACTTATCAGAGCCGATCGCTCTTTCTGATCTGTCTAGAGTGCAATGGGTGAGTCCAACCTTCGCACGGGTGCTCGTCGCATCCGGCTTCGACAACGCCGCCAAGGTGGCTAACGCCAATCCTGAGGTTCTCTACGCGGCTGTTACAAAAGCCAACGAAAGCGCTCGGTTCTACAAGGGAAAAATAGGTGTGCGCGATATGAAACGGCTTGTGGCTGCCGCATCGTATGCTCCATAAAAGAATTCGTCATTTTAGCATACTGATGCAAACTCGCCCGCAGTGGCGCCCAGCTTGAACAAATCCTCGCTGCCTGCTGGGAAGAGACGCTCGATATAGGGCCTTGTGACCTCGATGCCACTATTACCCCCCTCGATTGGAGCAAAGTTCTACAAGGAGACCGCTTCTTTGCGTTGCTCCAAATTCGAGTGCAGTCCTACGGACCAACCTATGCCTTCTCCGTCCCCTGCGAAAAATGGGAACTCGATCTTCGCGATCTTCCCGTGAAAGCTCTCTCCGAAGAGAGCCGCGCCGCCTTTGTTGCCGGAAACCGCTTCCAAACTACCCTTCGCGACGCTGACCGCAAGATCACCTTCCGTCTGCTCACCAATGCTGACGAGCGCCGCATGGCTGCTCTTCGTCGGGCCGCGGGAGAACGCCCGATCACTACCCTACTCGGCTTTCGACTGGACACAATCGATGGCATCGAGCCTCGCGAAAAACAGCGGTTCATCGAAGACCTGAGCATGTCGGACGTCACCTTTCTGCTTGGTGAATTCGACAGAGTAGACTGCGGCGTGAAAAACGGAAATCGAGATTGAATGCCCAGAATGCTTAGCCACCACGCGAGTTGAACTCCCTCTCGAGAAGGGCTTCCTCCTGTCATTTCCAACAATATCCTGCGAACCACCAGATAATTTTCTCTAAATAATGGGCAGAGTATTTCATAGAAGAGCAAGTTAGGTGCGTGGAAGAAGCAGGTGGAATTCGGCGAGCTGCTGAACAATTACTCTACCTGTTCTTCTTCTTCGATTTCCTCTAGATGGCGTTCTGACAACATGCAGGCGTGCAGAATACGGATGATTAAGACACCGTCCTCGGATTTACGAAAAAATAAAACATGTCTCGCGTGCTCAATCCGAAAATAACCAGGTTGTAAGTCATTGCAAGCACGACCCTGCGAAGGAGATTCGGCTAAGCGTTGGCAGCATTGTTCAAGCGAATCAATATAGCGCAGACATTGAGTCTCGCCCCACATACTTAGAGAGTAATCGGCGATTTCTTGTAAGTCGGACTCAGCCCGTCGAGTAAAACGAAAACTTGGCATTCAAAAGCCTATTTTTTTGAAGGGGAGTTGAGCTTTGTCCGGATACGGGCAAAGGGGTTGCCTTCGGCAAAACCGCTACGTTCCCCTTCTTCTAATGCAGCACGCAAAAGAGCGAGCTTAGCTTCATGAGCTTGCTCTTTTTCCTCGAGGGTGCGTAGTGCTGCCCGGACTACTTCGCTCGCATTTTCATAGCGCCCAGAAGCAATCTTGGCGGCGACGAAGTAATCCAGCTCCTCAGTTAGATTGATGTTGCGAGTTGGCATGAGTGGAACTCCTACGTTTATTCTAAGAGATTATTTGTTCTTTGGCAAAGATTGCCAATCTCGGTCTTGCCAAAAAAACCAAACGGATCAACACCTATTTCGGCTCAGTAGCGTTCTCTAATAGTTCTTCAAGCTTGTAATTAACGCTAGCAGCAGCAAAGTCAGGTTCTCGCACACAAGGGCGTCGAACATACTTCGGCTTAAGCGCGCTATCATCTTTCACTTCCACAATGGCAAGAATAAAGCCATCGGGTTTATTTAGAGCGGTTACGATTTCGTTTTTGGTCAAGGCAACCGTTGGAGCGCCCGCGTCTTGAATTAAGCTTCATCATTACCAGATTCCTTGATTCCTCCGGTGAGGCGTAACTCACGTTCAGCCTCCTCACGTTCACGCTCAAGCTCGGCCCGTAATTCTTCCTCAGTGGGAAAGTACATTTGGTATCGCGCGGCAATTACTTGCTCGTTGTCATCAGGAAGCGTGATTCTCACCATTGCGTCATTCTTGTCTGAGCAGAGGACGATCCCGATTGTCTTAGCCTCGTGCTCTACACGCTGGAAGTTAGGGCCTGACGCACTCGATGGCACCTTCTTAATCGTCTTTGGCGAGGCAACATCGAGGAGCGCGTTGAGCGCTTCCGACCAGCGTTCACGAGACGCTATTAAACCTGCTAAAGAAATCCCGAAAATTTTGCTATCGGGCGCCGTTTTACTGTTCGTATTGCCCGAATAATTCGCAAGAATAGATGCAGCTTGAGTCGCGTACCATTGATATCCAGCAGCCTTTGCGTTCGCGTGCCTTTTCTCGAGCTCCAGGCGCACTCTATCAGGTCGTTTATTCTTCTCTATCTTCGCCCAAAGAATAGCCGCAGCTTGGATGAGAATCTCGAGTGGATCTTGACTCGAGCAATCATATCCGCTCGTGAGGAAGATAAGCTCATCGGGATCGAGGTTACCTTTCATTACCTTCAAACGCTCAGAGAGCTTCGAATGTGTTTTGCAGAATGGCAAGTTGTTCGAGTTAGAAGCAGCACTGATGATCGCCTCGGCACGTTTGAAACTCGGAGGACTGCCTTCGGCGAGAAGTGCAAGCAGAGCATAACTGCGTGGGCTAATTTCGGAGCGACAGCGCATGGGTTTTCGCTGGTAAGAATACCACCTTGCTTGAGTTTTTGAAGAAGCGGAAGCACTTCGTCATTTCTCGGAGCGCGATTGTTCAGTCTGCATCCTAACTTTCCAAGGGCGCGGGTCACATTGCTTAGCGTCTCGGCAGTAAAGGACGCAGAGGCCAACTCAATGATCGCACGTTCAATAGGAGATAGCGCAGAAAGTTCCGGTATAAGGGTCTTCGTTGGCAAAATGGGGCTCAGCGTTTGGCGCAATTTTGACGGCATAGTATCGGCATACTATTCGCGTTGCATTTAGAATTGTTGGGAATTTAATTTGGTGCACTTAATTAATATTTTCATATCATAATTAGGTTCATATATTTCTTTAATTGCGCGTTATTTTATGGGGATTTCGAAACTGAAATACTTGGTGATGGTTTCAATCCGCTTTCGCAGGGATGCCGATCCGAACTCTTCCCTGACGGTAATTAGGCAGCAAGTTGCTGCCCAAATTAAAAAGCTGGACAGGTTTCCGCAAATCTCTTCATTCTTTATCATTTGCGTAAGGGACTCTTTAGCATATTCCTGTGTGAGTTATGCAAAATTCGTCGCATACCGCGTTAGCGATGGTTGGATGCCCCGCGTGTTATGCCACGCGATTAACCTTCACATGTATTTCCGCATCTCCGTAACACTTTGGACCAACCCTCGGCTTTCAAGAACTTCAAGAAGCTGCTCAATAGCCATCGGCGGATTCTTGAGCGACTCCGCTTGTGCTCTTACGGCTTTAAGAACCGCACCTGCGTCCCGACAAGCTTACCAGCAAGGTCAGGACGGGCCTCAACAATGTTCGCAAAACATTCGTCCAAGATGCGCTCGCTCCAACGAGCCTGAAACAGGCCAGTTCTAGCGAGCCGAATAAGAAGATCGCGCATCGCGGCCGGGTACAGGACGCAAGCATCCAGGACAACTACGAACGCCATATCAGTACTCAAGTCCTAGCCGCTGCGTTTCAGCGGCGAGCTCGTTCAATACCCTTTCGCGATCTTCTTCATCCTTTTGTTTGTATTGGATGAGATCCTCTAGTCTAATTCGGCGGCGGGTGCCAACCATTCGAAAAGGAATCTTTCCTTCTTCCAGGAGCTTCACCAAATAGGGTCGCGAGACATTCATTAACTCGGCAGCTTGCTGGGTGGTTAACTCTGCGCGAATGGGGACGATCGTGACCGCGTTTCCATTTGCCATTTCTCCGAGAAGGCGCACGAACAATTCGAATGCAGATCGAGGGACCGTTACCCGAGTTTCGTGATTATCATCGGCGACTACAGTTACATGCTGTGAACCGCTCTTCTCTTTCCTCAAAAGTGGCGCGAGAAAACGTGCTGCTGTACCGGCTTCAGCTGATACGTCTGGTGACGGGCGAATATACTCGGTCATGGTAGTCATAGCGAATCTCATCGAGCAGCCGCTTGCTTTCAGTATTCTCCCCAGCCACACGAAATTTGTCCCACTGAGTTGGATTAGACAGTTCTGACCAGTAAAATGACGTACTTCCTTCAACAGTCCGAACTACCGAAGACGGAATCAACGAGTGCTGGGGTACGGATTTTGGGGTAAGTAAATGGTAATAAGGGAATACTGGAGGCGTTATCCAACTTGCAGACATGAATGATGGCGATTTTTCTCATCACTTGGCGATTACAGAGTCTTTTTCAGTCGAATCTATTTGCCATGTTGTTTGGGATTGGAACGGTACACTTCTCGACGATGCCTGGCTATGCGTCGAGGCGATGAATCAACTGCTCGCAGAGTATCAGCTCGCGCCTCTAACTAACTCGCGATACGCATCGCTTTTTGGCTTTCCAGTCAACGCTTATTACCGCCGCCTAGGCTTCGACTTTTCCCGCGAATCTTTTGAAGCGATAGGCGCCAAGTTTATCGAGCTCTATCAAAGCCGCCAGCACGAGTGCTTTCTTCAATCCGGGACTCGCAAAGCACTAGCTCTGCTTGCCGAAAAGAAGATCTCCTGCAGCGTACTCTCAGCCAGCGAGCAGCACAGGCTTAACGAGCAAGTCACTCGACTGGGACTCGACGGCTACTTTACATACTGTCTCGGGCTTAACGATTGCTATGCAGGCAGCAAGCTTGAGCAGGGACGCCGCTTGCTCGCCCAACTTTCTCTAAATCCTCGGCAGGTTCTCTTTATAGGTGATACTGATCATGATCATGAAGTCGCTAATGCTCTCGGGGCACCTTGCGTATTAATTCCCTCTGGTCATCAATCGCTGGAGCGACTTATGGCACTGCGCACACCAGTCACTTCTTCGCTGGACGCCCTTTTCAATAGCGACTGATTATCCTAAAACGGCTTCAGCCGGTTAGCTCATGCGCGGATTGACACCTGGGTTTACAATTTTCCTTGGAGTAATGTTTTACGAACCACGAGCCAACCAATGCCTCAAAAATTCAAGACATCCAAGACAGATTCTCTGCCATCATCCCAAATTATTGATGTTGCTTCGGATAACATTGATAAATGCGGCTTTTTCTGTTTTATGAGCAAGAAAAAATCAGAAGGTTATCAGCGAAAACTAAATTGGCTTAAAGCCAGATTTTCGGAGGGAATGCGCATCAAACTCCTTACCCTTCCGGAGCGAGGCTTTATTGAATATATTCCCGGGGAATATGCTTGGCGTCCAGTCCAATCCGATGGCTATCTATTTATTCACTGCATATGGGTAGTAGGCAAAAGTAAAGGAAAAGGATTAGGAACCGCTTTAATAGACTCATGCATTGCAGATGCGAAGAAAGCTAAAATGAAAGGCGTCGCAATGATTACAAGTGAGAAGGTTTGGCTTTCTGGCAAACGTCTTCTTGAGAAGCAAGGGTTTGAATGTGTTGATGCTGCGCCCCCGGCGTTCTCCCTTATGGTTAAAAAATTTGGCAATTATCCTTCACCAATGTTTACTGGCAAATGGGAAGAAAAAGCGAATGCTTTAGGTAAAGGGTTAACCATCCTTCGCTCCGATCAGTGCCCGTATATTGTGGATGCAACCCGGATTTCATTGGAAAGCGCACAAAAAGCAGGTATCGATAGTCGAATTATTGAGCTAAAAAATCGCGATGATGTCCTTCGTTTGTCGCCTAGTCCTTATGGGGTTTTTGGCTTGGGGCTTAATGGTAAGCTTCTAAGTTACCATTATTTGTTAGAAAGAGATCTTCTTCCGTTATTGAGTAGACACGGTCCCAATACTTAGCTCGTACTCCTCTAATGGACTGCGACTTATCGTGGGCCATTCTACTTGTCGATACAAACTCCCTCCTTCATTCTGGTTGCAAGCGTTTGACTTTCGTAATCCATTCTAATGGAACCAAGGAGGTTCTTCCTGCGAAAGTTCACCGCTTGCATATCTCGCCCCACCTTTCCTTTCACTGGTGGGACTCTTTGGTTGTCATCTCATCTTTTCTTGTTTGCCTTACACTTGCCTAACATTTTTGTTTCCAGCCGCAAAAATTTGAGCTGTTCGAAAAAGGATTTATTTTTTTGGCTTTTTGTGCACAGATTGATGGCACATGCTTTTTTCAGCTAATTAGGTGATCTCCCACCATGATGGATTAAAACTATTTTGGATAAAAAAATGCCCTCTGTTTGGTCACAAGATATATATCGTCGAGCTTTTTGGTTCGCCGCTCGTGCGCATCATAGTCAAAAATACCCCGGTACCGACTTGCCGTACTTGTTGCATATAAATTTGGTGAGCATGGAAACTATGGCAGCGCTTTCATTCGAGGAATGTAACGGAGATCTGGCCATCCAGTGTGCTATATTGCATGATGTACTAGAGGATACCAAAATTACTTACAGCGAAATTCAAGCCGAGTTTGGCGACCAGGTAGCTAAAGGTGTCATGGCGCTAACAAAAAATACCAGTTTAGAAAAATCATTACAAATGAAGGACAGTTTGCAGCGCATTCAAAATGAGCCTCGCGAAATAGCCATGGTTAAAATGGCG
>JBNKEI010000194.1:0-24878 GCA_050288705.1 Myxococcales bacterium | reverse complement strand
CCAATCAGAATAGATAACTTTCCGGTCCTTTCCATTTTAATTATGGAAATTCTGGCCAACATCCCATGATTGGAAGCTCCCCGTATGAGAAGGATACCTGTTTTGCGGACTTTGTCACGGTACGTTTGGGCGAGCAGGTACGGCAGCAAAACAAGTTTGTGGTCGCGCTGGAGCGTGAATTTACAAACAAATACAAGCAGGCTCTTCGTGAAGCGCTTGCTTGCCTTTATTGGTGCGATATTATTGATATTACCCAATGGCTGATCAATGTCTGATTTGCTCCAATGCGGCAGTTATTCCGCCATGGAGATAGAGAACATCAATACCGACGATAATTTGGGTAAAGCCTTGCTCAATTCGTCGATTAGCTTGCTCGGGAGAAACCGTAATGATGCCGCAGGGAACCCGAGCTTTTTTGCTCGCTGTCAGAACTTTTTGCACTGCCTCTTCTACTTCGGAGTGGTTAGTTTGTCCGAGTTTTCCCATGCTACCAGACAAATCCAACGTCCCAATTATCAGGGAGTCTATTCCTTTGACTGTAAGAATTTCATCAATATTTTCCACTGCCCGGATGTGTTCAATCATGAGAGTGGTCATCACTTCATCATTCGCCGTACTCAGATATTCTCCCATGTGCAAGCCATAAGATTGAGCACGCCCTAACCCTGCACCTCGCTCGCCGACGGGAGAATATTTCAGGGCGCGAACTGCATATTCGGCCTCTTCACGGCTATTAACCAGCGGAATAATTATACCGTCAGGACCAATGTCCAATGCCTGCTTAATCATTGTCTTGTCGTTCCAAGGAACACGGATTACCGTGGTGACCGCGGCACCATTAGTTGTTTGCAGCATGGCTAAAACATTATCGAAATTCAGGGCGCTATGCTCCATTTCGAACCACAACCAGTCGAATCCAATATGGGACATTATTTCAGCGACGATGGGACTATTCATGGTAATCGTCGCTCCAATACAGACCTTGCCAGCAGCAAGGTCACGCTTCATTTTGTTTGGTTCTCTTTGTCCCTGCGCATTCATAGTTTATCTCCTTCTTTGATTTTTTAAGGTGCGGATCTATCAGTAATTCTTATTGTATAAGTACGTCGAGAAGTTGTTTGCGGACTTCCGCATTTTCAGCCCGTTCGGCAATATTTCGCTGTGTTACGCCGGAGAAATCCTTCATGTCGCTCCGTCCGCCATGTTCAACAAACCATCGTGCCTGTTCCAGGTATCCCTGAAAACGGTCATCGGCTGCCATTGTTGCCCGTAGTACTGTGTCATGCATTGCAGTTAGTCCATTAACGACCGGAATTTCATTGATTGCATCAGCCAATTCCTGGGGTGTCATATATTCCCCACACATTTTCAGAATATCCAGATGATTAAAAACTGCCGCCCGAATAATAGTTTGCACCCCCATGGGATGCTTCTCGTGTTGTGCCGGATCTGCGCCATGTTCAAGCAAATATTTGGTTAGTTCATTACGCAGAAATGTCAGGTCAGGGTTAGGTGGAAATCCATTATTCCCAGTGGCAACCGTAATCAGCGGGGGTTGCTGCAATGCCCCCCCCAGCCGATTCACTTCTGCCTTACGGTTTTCGATCAAATCTTTTACCGTATTCAATGTTAATTGCACTGAATCAGATTTAATCGCAGCATTTTCGATGCCATCTTCGATTGTTTTAACAAGTTCGTCGCTTAATTGCTGAGTCAGTTTCTGCTCCGCCGGAATGATCGGTGCAATTCTATTCAAATAGCCCTGATAGTAAGCCGCTTTGGCTTCCTTGGGGGAATCATAGGGTTTTATTAAATCCACCATCGCCTGATTTTGGAACTGTGCCGCCATTTCTAACGGTCCTAGTCCTCGTGCGGTGGTAAGCGAAGTATCTGCACCTTTTTCCAAGAGGAACTTTGCGAGATCAAGATGGCCATAAAATGCGGCCTGAAGCAAAATACCGTGACCATTGAGATCCCATACTGCGTTAAGATGCTCCGGTTTTCTATTTAATAGTTTTTCCGCCGTTTTTACATCCCCAGAATGTCCCGCTAAATGAATTGCTAGGCCCTCTGATTTTTGGTGCGGTAAAGTAACATCAGCAGGGTGCATATTGTTATTAATCAAAAGCTCTACACTTTCCGCATGACCACGAACGGAGGCCCATAATAAGGCAGTCCAGCCATCAGCGTCATATTGATTTGGATCATTGCCTCTAGCTAACCACCCACGTAATTCTTCGACATGTCCGGCTCGTGCCGCGGCAATGCCTTCTGAAAGAACCGGAGCTATTCCGACTGTCTTGCTATTGTTATTCATTTCTCCCTCCCCCCGAAGTTTCTATGCTATTCCTTAGGAATTCTTTCGAATTATTGTGGTGTACAAGTCATTGTCACCATCCGTGCTGTTTAAGCCCATCTTCAAGGACTTTTATTATTAATTTGCCTACTAGTCGAGAATCTTGGGTGGAACGCCCAGTTAGGAATGGAAAATCTAGAATTGTTGATAACGTGTGACCTACTCCACCATGATATTGTCCATTTGGACCTACGGCATCTCGCAAAATATATTCCAATGGATAAAAAGGAGGCCCGTAATTCAAATCACTCTTCAGAAAGCTGGTGCCATCTTTATAATCGTACTCGCGAGCGTGACCAGTTACATGCTTGCCCCAAATAATACTTTTGCGTTCCGTCCAATCACGGGCAAACGCGAGACAGGTGACTGCATAACACTCCGCCACAATCAGTTTGCTCTTTACATGGAATCCTAAAATCACATCATGTAAGCGCTCATTGTTGGTCATGTCTACCATTGCCCCACTGCCGCCAACCAATAAGAGGGCGTCATACTGTTCTAGCTGTTGCCAACATTCATTGCGCTTATTGTAAAATGCCTCTAACTCAAGGCCAAACTTTGGCGAGTTAAAATACGGCATTTGTGGAAACCACCTGGAAAGGTTAAGCGAATTGTCTAGCCGGGTCGATTTATCGAGTTCAATAGTTTTTAGCGCGTAATACTCATCGGTCACCACCTTGTGCAGCGGTGGATCGTAAAAGCCTGCTTCCATGCTTGGTGTCAGAGGGTGAGCACGATTCCCCTGCGGTGTCATAAAGTCAATTTGATACCCTTGAGCATCTAACTCCTCCAGCGGGCCAACCAGTTCTTCGCCCCAATATCCCCATTCCGATACACAGCAGAGAATTTTCTTCGGCATAGGTTTTGCCCCCTTTCGCTACCTTTATGAACAATAGGGTTGTTCTTCTCATCTCCACAGTCCTCATGGTCTTTTTTGGGTAATAAGTAATGACAGTTTTCCCACTCGTGCCTAATGCTATAGGCATGCGCTCGAGTGATTTCTCTATGCCTACTTTTGTAATTGCTTTTGCGACGACTCTCGGTTTGGGAATAGGGACTGCGTTCGGGGTTGAAGGCGGTCGTGGCATTTATCTGTTAGGTGATAGAAGCCTGGGGGCAGGTATAACCAGCGGCGCCGGTTTTTCATTTTACGAGGATATAGTTGCCTATTTTTGGTAGCCGACAAGCCATTACTCCGGAACTCGACAAAACGCACTTCGATATTCATCTAACACAAGTTTTTGATATCGTTAGAGCGATATACGTTCTCGAGAATCGACTTCTTGGAACCAATATAGGTTTTGGAGCTGCTATCGCATTTGGATATTTATCCATAAAAGCGGAAAATGCCGATATTTCCGGTACGAATATCAGCCATGTGGTCGGTTTTGGCGACCTATATCTGGTTCCGGTCTATTGGGGATGGCACGGAAAGACAACTCATTACAATATTACTGGCTTTGTGGAGGTTCCTATAGGTGCTTGCAATCCAAACAGGCTAGCTAGTTTTTCAGCGCATTATTGGGCTCTGGATATTCTATTTGCCTTTACCTATTTGGGCGATAGCAAAACAAAGATTTCTGCGGCCGCAAAATTACTGTGCGTAGATTGGATGTAGATTGGATCTTGTGGGGGTCGATCGCGCCATCACAGTTTTCAGCGTCGTCGTGATTACAGCAGTTGTCGCGGCGATTCTAGTGATCGCGCCAATAGTCGTCGGCGCGCTGATTACGCGCTACGCGTTTACGCCAAGCCAGGCTGGGATTGCCATTTCGGTTGAACTTGGCGCCATGTCGCTGGCGGCATGGCCGGCGCTTTGGTGGCTGCCGCGCTGGTCATGGCCAAAGTTGCTCTACGCCGCGCTTCTCGTGATGATTGTCGGCAACGTCGCCTGTGCCTTCTCCACCAGCTTCGTCACGATTGCCACCCTACGCTGCGTGACGGGCCTCGCCGGTGGGTCGGCAATGGTAATCTGTCTCACGGTCATCGGCATGACGCGGCAGACCGAGCGCAATTACGGCTGGTGGTCGATTGGCCAGCTGCTATTGGGAGCGCTAGGCCTGGCATTGCTGCCGCGATTAATGCCGACTATTGGCCTGCGCGGGTTGTATTTGGGGCTAGCCGGGATGTTGTGCGCCTGTTTGCTTGCAGTGCGTCAGGTGCCACGACATGTGTCGCCCCATATGGTCCATGGCTTCAGGGGCGTGCTGCGCATGCCGGCGCTTCTGGGTCTTGCGGGGATCCTGTGTCTATACGTTGCGCTGGGTGGCGTGTGGACCTTCGTCGAGCGAATCGGCGCCGCATCGGGACTCGCCGCCACGTTTATTGGTGATTCTCTTATGGTCGCATCGCTATGTGGCATAGCCGGTTGTGCCGGCGCAATTGTACTGGGTGCGCGCATTGGGCGGGTGCGACCGCTGCTGCTGGGCTTTGCGTTGTTCCTCAGCGGCACGCTTGGTTTGAACGGGTTTGTATCGGCGCTGCGCTTCCTGCTAGCTGCCGGGATCTTCAACTTCGCATGGACCTTCACTCTGCCCTTTATCCTGGCCAGTATGGCAATGCACGACAATTCCGGGCGCCTAATGGCGCTTACGAATTTTGTGATTGGCGGCGGGCTGGCGCTGGGCCCGGCAATCATAGCGGCGCTGCTCGGCACACCAGCAAACTATGCCATGGTGTCGGGCATCGGCCTGGTGTTTGGCGTTGTATCTCTCTTGCTGCTGCTGCTCAGCATGCGTCGGCCGTAAAACTGCGAGTGTGGCACTCCACACCTTCGGAAGAAATCCACGTTGGGTGGGGAACGCTAGCATAAACTATAAATTCTAACTTTTAGTTAGTCACTGCTTTTATGTACGCCTTTCCTTTGTGAATAGTTACTTCAAATGAAATAGAAGTTGCTTGTTTGTTTTTTAGTATTTGAGGAAGCTGCTTTTGAATATTTTGCGCAACTTTCTCTACAGTAATTCCTGCGGTGCTCTCATTGCACAATTGTCTGGCAATAAGATATTTGTGATAAATATTGCTAATCATTTTGGGGGTTACCGAAAAATTTTCGCTAGAAAGAAAAACGGGAGGCGAGGGTGGCAGTGGTGAAGGATGGGCATTGGGTTTAATGCAATTAGCGCAAGGAGAATCTGAGGAGCGAGCTTGGGAGGGGGAGCAAAACCCATTTAAATCAACGTCAACATCAACCTCGAGATCTTTTTTGCTCTTAGATGCGTTCTTATTTGAATCTGCTGGATCGGATTGACCAGAATGCTTATTCTTTTTTCGTTTTAAGCGCAGAAGATCTCGTTTGCACGTGCCTTCTTCGATTTCGCGAATGGTTTTTTGCCATAACCGTTCGTAGGTCTGGAATTTCTGGATAATGCCTTGGATGCGAAATTTCAGAGCGGTGTTGTGATGCGCCTCGGCCTTCAGCGCCAACATACGTTTCCTAAAGGAGTCTATGTCGTTGGAAGGACACTTTTTCTCAAGATCATGGAAGTAGCGATCGAATTTTGCTCTAAGTGCTGCTAGGTCGCCAGCCAATTGCGCGATCTGATCAGACAGTTTTAGTTGAGGCTGCTGTTCGGTAGATGGAGGCATTTGGATAAGAAGTCTATCACGGCCTGGCTGCTACCTGCCAAACGCATCCTTCCTAAGTCTCCTGAAGTCTTATAGGTTCGTCTTTTTTACGTCCAAAAATCGACCAAACAGCTATTCCGGCCACCATGATTCCTAAAGAAATAGTCTGACTAGTAGAAAGAATTACTGGGTCAATTGCATTGGGGAATTTGAAAAGAAATTCGCGTATGTCATCGCCTCGAAAGAATTCAAGAGTGAAACGCAGAATCGAGTAGCAAAATAGCCAAATGGCTAAAAGCTGTCCATTGAATTGCTTATATCTTCGCACCCAGATCAACAAAAAGAAAATAGTAAGTTCGCCCAGGCTTTCCATTAATTGCACAGGATAAAGCGGCAAGGTATAGCCAGTAGATTGGGCATATTCACTGATTTTTTGGGCGCCTTCTACTGCGGCACCGTAGATATGCCCAGAAGTATCCACCCAGCGGTGGTCTCTTACCTGGCTATCAAAAGCAAGACTGTCGGTGCCGAACCCCCAAGACATACGCGCTGCTGAAGGAAAGCGAATAGCTATAAGCGAGCCTGCTTTGGCTATACCACCCCAACAGCACCCGGCGGCCAAACAACCTATTCGCCCAATGGCATGACCAATAGCTAGCGAAGGAATAAAGGTGTCCGCGATGCGTAGAAAAGGTAGTTTATTCCAATGACAATAAAGAATGCTAATAGAAATGGCTCCAATAAATCCGCCATAAAATACCAATCCTCCACTTAAGGAAAATAGCGAAGAAAGAGCACTAAAAAAAGTAGGATGTTGATTCCAGGTAGTAATAAGGTAAAGAATCTTGGCGCCTACAATTACTCCTACTGGAAGCCAAAAACCCAGTTCAAGAACGTGAGCGCGTACCACCTGGCCATATGGCTCTAGCTTACCGTTAACCTTGATTAGTTCCGGAAAAGCTCGGATGGCCTCTCGCGCGGCTAGCCAGATTCCTACCATGAATCCAAGGGCCATCATCAGGCCATAGGTATGCAGAGGAAGCCCGTGGCCTCGGCCAAGAGGACCTTCGTATAGACCGAAGCGAATCGCTGCCATAGCAATAATCGCGCCAATAGCGCCAAAGTTCGTCCAGGATGAGCCGTTGCCGTTGTTTCGGGGGGTGTGAATTCCGTAAAGCAGCGAAGTCAACACTAATAATCCGGAGAAGACCCAAACACAGAGGGTAACTACCTGAGCGATGCTCTGAGAAAAGGGAGAAGAGACGTAAATTGCTCCTACTAACCCTGCTAATCCAGATCCAAAGGAGTAGGGCAGAGCTCGCCAAAGCGCATAGTGTCGATTGGTTGTATGGGCAGTTGTTTTGCCAGTAGCCGTGGTAAGCGCGCCTTTCCATCCCGACCAGAAACCGTAAGCCATCAGCGCCAAAATGAGTGCCGCCAAAACTGCAAGCATGCTAGGGGTGTTGAATTCCAATTTAAGAAGTACTGGCAGCATTTATTCTCACTCTCAAACAGGCACTACGTGCTCTACTTAGTTTCCAGTCTAATCGCCTCTATTTCCTAGGCAGAATTAGAGCTTGATTGCCCTGGCTTAGCCTCCTTCTCCGGGCGCAAGAAAAAAGCTTCCAACAGCATTATCCCCACTCCTATGCAAAGAGAGCTGTCTGCAATGTTGAAAGTAGGCCAGTAGAAATCTTTCCAATACCATTGGATGAAATCGATAACGTATCCCCGCGCCAGGCGATCAATGTAATTACCTATAGCTCCTCCCAAAATAAACGAAAGGGCAATAGCAGTTCCCTTTTGCTCTGGAGTAAGCTTTCTAAGGTAGAGAATGATCAACACAATGGCTAACAGATGCACTACGTGAAAGAAAGGTTCTCGCCATTTGGCATCTAGATTGGCGAACAATCCCCAAGCCGATCCGGGATTTTCTACGTATCGATGATTCCAGAATCCTGGTATCACTTCGTGGGGTGGCTTGCGCAGATTCAGTTTCCCGTCTTCCGAAACAAAATCTCCTAGTGTGGGAATTGTATAAAAGCCTTTCACTTTTTCGAGGAAAGACTTCTTTTGATGCATTTCAAAAGTTTCGGTAAGAGCAGCGACTGCCCACAGTTTGGTAGCCTGATCCAAAAGAACTACCGCCGAAACAATGGCTAAAAGAATCAAAACTCTTTTTCGCATAACGTTCTTGTAGAAAGCGCCTGAGCGCACTTGGGACAAATCGGGTGAGATTCATCAATCTCTTGACTGTAGTTCCAACAACGAGGGCATTTGTGACCAGGGGCGCGTTCAATACGGATTTGTAGTGGCAAAGTATTGCTAGAAGTAGCGTTTTCTAGTGGGCCGCTGGTAAGCTCTACTGCGGAAACAATGAAGATTGTAGGCAAAGAACTTTGGTGGGCGGATAGAAGTTTATTCCATTCCTCCTGAGTTGTCTGGTTTTCTGGCAAACTATCTGGGCTAACCGCAAGCACTACTTTTGCCTCCAGGGAGGAACCAATTTGCTTTTCCCGGCGGGCTATTTCCAAGCATTTTTGAACCTCGCTGCGAACCATAAATAGCTGGTCAAATTGGGCTACTAAGGCTTCATCTTCACTCTGGGGATCAACAGAAGGCAGCCCGCATAAAAACACGCTGTCCTGCTGGTGATGAGGAAGCAGGTTGTAGGCTTCCTCACAAGTAAACGACATAATGGGTGCCAATAATCTTAAAAGGTCAAAAGCAATTTGGTAAAGAACAGTCTGGGCAGAGCGTCGGGCAACCGAATGAGGAGCAAAAGTGTAAAGTCGATCTTTCAGAATGTCGAAATAGGTAGCGGAAAGGTCCACCGCGCAGAATTCCAAAGCAGAGTGGTAGACGCTGTGGAATTCGTATTCCTCGTACGATTTACGAACCTTGGCAATCCAACGGTTCAGTCGCGCCATTGCCCAGCGATCGATGAAATCCCATTGGGAGCGGTCCATCGTGTCCTTTTGCGGATTAAAGTCATACAAATTTCCTAATGCGTAGCGCAGAGTATTGCGGATTTTTCGATACCCTTCGGCTAGTCCATCTAAAATTTGCGGGGAAACTCGGATATCGTCCCGATAATCAGAAGACGCCACCCATAATCGTAGAATCTCCGCTCCTTTTTCCTTCATAACCCGATCAAATGGTACGTAATTCCCTAAAGACTTGGACATTTTTTTGCCCGCGCCATCAACCACGAAACCATGAGTAAGTACAGCCTTGTAAGGAACCTGATCACGAGTACCTACCGAACACAACAAAGTAGAATGGAACCACCCGCGATGTTGGTCTGAGCCTTCCAAGTAAAGATCAACTGGCAAGCCCATGCGGGGCCGTTTGGCAGCTACGGCTGCGTAGGAAACGCCTGAATCAAACCAAACGTCGAGAATGTCCTCTTCCTTGCTGAATTTTGAATGACCACATTTTTCACAGACGGCGCCCGGAGGAATAAATTCGCTGGCCTCCTTGATAAACCAGGCATCAGAGCTTTCCCTTTCAAAAACCTGGGCCACCCGCTCCATGTCGTCAGCGTCGATTCGCGGGTGTTCGCATTGTTCGCAATAAAGAACTGGAATAGGTACTCCCCACGCTCGCTGGCGAGATACACACCAGTCAGGACGGTTTTGAATCATTCCGTGAATACGATCGCGTCCCCATTTGGGTATCCATTGAACATTGTCAATTTGGGCAAGCGCATTCTTGCGCAAATCGTTATTCTCCATGGTGATAAACCATTGAGCGGTTGCACGGAAAATAACTGGGCGTTTGCAGCGCCAACAGTGAGGGTATGAATGGCTTACCTTGGCCGCGGGGTCAGAAAGTAAAACTCCAATTTCATGGAGCTTATTAACGATCTGGGGGTTAGCGTCGAAAATAGATTGTCCTGCGAATTCTCCTGCTTCTTCAGTAAAGCGGCCGGCGGTGTCTACTGGGCTCAATGGTTCCAGCCCATATTTGCGGCCTACATCAAAATCTTCGGCGCCATGACCGGGAGCAGTGTGCACCAAACCGGTGCCGCTATCTACCGTTACATGCTCCCCTAGAATCACTGGACAGGTCTTGCCGTTGAGGACATGTCGATATTGCCAGCCTTCCAATTCTTTGCCTTGAAAAACGCCTAAAATGCGTTGGGGGTCAATCGTAGCTGGCTCTTCAAGAGCAACTTCGGCCAAAAATTTAGAGAGCAAATCTTTGGCTACTATTACCACTCGCTGACCAAGCTTGTAGGCTACATAAGTGACTTCCGGATGAGCGCAGATTGCTAAGTTGGCAGGTAGAGTCCAGGGTGTAGTGGTCCAAATTACTAACTCAACTTTTTGATCAACGAAATCATATTGAGGCGGGTTGCGAAGCAACGGAAAAGCAACGTAGATGGAAGGTGACTCATGATCTTCGTATTCTACCTCGGCTTCGGCAAGCGCCGTACGGTCTTTGATGCACCAATATACTGGCTTTTTGCCGCGTACTAGAGAACCACGCCGTACGAATTGTGCAAGTTGGCGCACAATAGTCGCTTCATAGTCGAAGGACATGGTTAGGTAGGGATTATCCCAGCTTGCAAATATCCCCATTCGCTTAAATTCTTCCCGCTGAATATCGACAAATTTCTTAGCGTACCGGCGGCAAGCGGCTCGCGCTTCCACCTTAGAATGCCCTTTCTTGCGGCCACCTTGTTCTTCTTCGCTTTTTAGCTCAATAGGCAAACCGTGGCAGTCCCAGCCAGGAACAAAATCAGCCTGCTTGCCAGACATGTTGGCATACTTGACCACAATGTCTTTTAGAACCTTGTTGAGAATATGTCCCTGATGAATATGTCCGTTAGCATATGGAGGACCGTCATGTAGGATAAAAAGAGGTTTGCCCGCATTTTGTTCAAGCAAGCGATCGTATATACGTAGAGTGTTCCATTGCTCCAGCATTTTCGGCTCGCGTTGTGGCAACGAGGCCTTCATGGGAAAGTCGGTTTTAGGAAGGTTGACCGAATCTTTTAGTTGCTGTTCAGCGCTTTTCTTCAAGCTATTGCCATCAGACATTGGAACTAACTCCCAAAAAATGAAGCCTAGTTAGCTATCACGCACGCTCAATAGGGTCAATGAATCAAGAAAGTTTCCTTGCGGATGATAGCTTTTATAGAAATGGGGCCGGGGGGCGAGCTTTTTCGTTTGCAAATGTTGGCTAAATTATCGGTCAATTATTAGTGACGGTAGCAATAGCAACGTGCATTAACGTCGCTTTTTTTTGGTGGATCTTTTTTTTACCGAGGAATCATTGGCGGATGTTTCTTTCGATTTGGGTGGCAAAGGTGGTTTCGGTGGTTCTTCCCTTTTCAAGGTGGATAGGGACTGCTCTTGCACTGCTCGCTGTAGCTCATAGTTGAGCCGATTGAACCGACAGGAAGCAGCAATGCAGGCCATGGCCGGTTTTGGCGAGGTGCCAAAAAGCTTTTTCCATCCAGTTCCTAAGCCCAAGGGCTCGCCAATCAATTTTCGTTCTTTACCTTCTCCCAGCCAGGCACGCAATTCCCCATGGCGATCGATAGATAGCTCCACCATTACATTTTGCATGGGAGGTGCGGTAGGGCCGACCATGATTCCTTTTCGTTCACCTAGGTTCCATTCCAATGCTGGCCGCAGGTCATTCTGAGAAATCACCACGGCGGCGTACTGCCCACTTCTTCCTTGTAAAACCAATGCCGAGCGAGAATCAGGAACTTCGCCTAAAAAGAGACGCCGCAAAAATTTCATCGCACTGGAGGACAAGTCTCGGGGTGGAACTAGCTGAGCACGGATAGAGGCGGTAGTTCCCGAGAGATCGGCCACCTCTGGATATGCCAAGCCTCCTTTATATCCTCCTTGCTTAAACACAAATTGGTTGCCTTCGCGCGATACTGTGTCACCTAATGATACCAAAGGTATGCTTTCTGGTCCTTCTCCTAGAGTCAGCTTAATCTTGGTGAAAGAAGTATTAATGCGACCCGGTACCCCTACTAGGTGACTGAGCGGAAGCCCGGTAGTCGCTGCCTGGGCTCGCAATTCCCAGCTCCCTGGCTCGGCTTTTTTGCTGCGAATCCAGGTAATCAGCAATACTATCGCCGACAATACTATTAATCCCACATATCCCCAGCGTACTGCTCGGCGGGTAGCGGAAGCCAAAGCTCGACGTGCTCGGCCAGTGGAACTTAAATGAACCTGAGGAGAGGTAGAAATCTGCTTTTGGTGAGGCACCAAGACTTCTAAATCGGTAATTAGTGCAGCAACGCTGGGGTAACGATCGTTGGGAGAGGCTTTAAGGCAGCGGGCAATTATGGGATCTACGCGTCTATCAATTACTGATTTGGTTGCCGAGGGTAGATCGAAATTGCCGCGGGGCACGTCTCCCATCAGCATTTCGTAAAGCATAACTCCTAAAGAGTAGAGATCTGCTCGGCCATCGACATATTTAGCATTAATCTGTTGCTCAGGCGCCATGTAGGCAAAAGTACCCATCGAAACATGGGTTTCGGTAAGCATAAAACGGAGGTTGCCTTGTCTGAAAAAACTCGCCAAGCCAAAATCGGTTACTTTGGGAATAAACCCTGCTTGGGTGTCAAAAAGGATATTTTCCGGTTTTAGGTCTCGGTGAACTACTCCCCGGTTATGTGCGTAGTCAATGGCACGAGCAATATCGAGAACAATGCGCACCGACTGTAACCAGTCTAAACTTTTTTCACATAGGAGTTGGCGTAGCGACGGTCCGCCAACATATTCCATTACTAAGTAAGAAGTATTTTCGTTAGTCCCCTTGTCTACAATGGAGACAATATTGGGATGGGAAAGTGCAGCTAAAGCAGCCGCCTCTTTTTCAAAACGGGCGATAAATGCTTCTTCTTTGGCCATCTCTAAGGGGAGCAATTTGATGGCCACGCTTCTTTCTAGAGAGAGTTGTATTGCCTTGTACACTTCTCCCATTCCGCCCTTGCCAATAAGAGTTTCCAGTCTATACCCTGAAACTATGGGAAGACTGGAGGTCTCCGATGAGACTATAGAGGTGTCAGACTGAGACATCGAATTCCTGTAGCCCAAGTTATAAGAACAGCAAACTATGACCCGGGGCCATGGTCAAGTGGCCGGTTAGCAACCGAGTTTGCAGCAATTTATGTGCCAAGCTAAATTTCTCGTCTTTTAAAACGTTCGCATAAATGATCGGCCACTCGAAAGCTATTGGCCAGAATAGTTGGGGTTGCAGGAACTCCCCCCGAGGTGGGCATGAAACTTCCATCTGTTACATAAAGGTTTTCTACTTCGTGAGACTGGCAATTTCTGTCCAGGACTGACAGAGATGGGTTGTTCCCGAAACGGCAAGTTCCATGCTGCAAGTGAAAAGTAGTGGAGCCCCATGTCCAGGGATAAACTCGCTGGGGTGCTGGTTGCATTGCTTTCAAGATGTCCATGCCTCTTTTCACCATATTAGTGTTGGTGAGAACGTCTTTTGGGTGGTGCTTTACGTGTATACGCGCTACTGGAAGTTGCCACCGATCCTTAACTTGAGGGTCGAGATCAACATAGCACTCCTTCCAAGGCAAAAATTCGCCAAAAATCTCGAATTCTATCCACACTTCGTCATGAAAGTACTGTCTAATACGTTCTTTAAGTGGTGCACCCCATAGCTTTTTTCCTGAATCTAGGAATAATCTAATACCGGCATTAATTACATTTGGATAGGCTAGCAAAAAATTGTAGGTGCCTCCTTTGGGGCATGCAAGGCTCGATTTTTCCATCCAATAGTCGTCCTGAATGCTGCATTGCAAAAAGGGGAGTTGGAAGTTTTTTGGTCCCAAACGTGCCAATAGCTCATGACGATTGAATACGGCAGTAGCTTTGCCAAAGTTGGAAAAAGTAAGGTTTTTTCCTACTAATCCGCTACCATTAGCAATTTGAGAGAGGAGCAGAAGTCGCGCGCTTTCAATTGCAGTAGCGGCTACCACTACTACGCGCGCGTTCACACGATGAAGTGCGCCTTGAGAGTCAATGTATTCCACCCCAGAAGCTTTGCCCTGTCGGGTCAGAATACGGCAAACCATTGAACGAGGCCGAATTTCGCAGCGACCAGTGGCTTCTGCTTCGGGAATTAAAGTGGCCAACATACTTGATTTGGCGCCAGTTTCGCAGCCCCAATCTCCGCATAAACCCAGTAAACTACAAGCCGGTCGGCCGGCATATGGTCGGGAGACAATTGCCCGGGGAGTAGGAAACGGATGAAAGCCTTGCGAGCGTGCTGCCTGTTCCACCAGTTTTGAGGCGGGATGGGCAGGCAGAGGGGGTAGGGGGTATGGTCGACTGCGTGTTTCCCAAGGGTTTGTTCCCGACTCTCCTGAGACGCCAATACGTGCTTCTACTTTATCGTAATAGGGAGACAATTCTTCTAATGAGATTGGCCAGTCGGCAAGGTCGGTTCCGCTTAGTCCTCCAAGCTTAGTAGCCAACTGAAAGTCGTTTTCGTGCAGCCGGTAGGTAAAGCCACTCATGTGGACAGTGCCGCCACCCACACACGATGCGGTCCATCCTTCCCGGCCTAGGCGAGGGGGGGTGTTGTCGCGCACCAAAACTCGTGGTTCCTGCGATGGCCAGGGTTGCCAGAAATCGCGTAAACAAATAGCGACTTCGTCATGAGTAAAATCACGCACTGTGTAGTAAGGCCCTTTTTCCAAGACCAACACTTGGGCTCCAATGCGGGATAGCTCGGCTGCTATCGGAGAAGCACCGGCTCCACTTCCTACAATTACCACGTCAACTGAATGTGTTTTCATGAGAAGGCAAGCATACTAGTGAACCGGTCCTGGAGGTAGATTGGGAGTAAGATTAGTTAGTTCAATCGGGCCAAAGGCCGCTTCGTACCGCTGAACGCTGTCTTGAAGAGACTGCAGCAACCGCTTCATATGCTGGGGACTGGTAATCACTCGGGAGCGGACGCGGGCTTTTGGTTGCTGTGGCTGCACGTAAATAAAGTCGATGGTAAATTCAGTAGGCGAGTGACTAGTCATTACCAAGTTGGAATAGATCCCTTGCGCAGTTTGGTCATCAATCTCGACTTGCAGATGAATTTCTTTGGGAGGCGTTGGCTGGTCACTCATTTTTACATCTCCGTTATGACTATGGTGGAAAGTTTCAATCCGCCTTAAGATAGTAACCTACAACACGTTTTTTTCACGGTGAATAGGTGCGCAACTTGAGAGGCAATTGCCGATCCTACTTTTTCTCCTTGGCGTTGGCGAGCAAAGCTCGTCTTTATGCCTTTGCTTTCCATAAAGTTGTTCCCAGTAGGCACTGACTGAAATAGACTGCGTAGTACTACCAAGTGGTTTCGACTACCTCGCTTTTGATGTCAAGTAGGTGACAATAGATGAGTTCTCGGGACGCCCAGAAAATGCGTCATTGGTGTTGCATTTTATTTTCTTTTCTTTTCCCTGTATTGGCTAGTGCTGAACCGTTAGTAGTGGCACCATTTTCTGGGCCTCGTGCCATAATTCTTCGTCGGCAGGTCGTACGAACTGTTTGCAAGTCAGTGGCCTGCCTTTCTCTTAAAAACTGGAAAGACCAAAAAATCAAAAAATTTATCTTACGGGGAAGAGTATATCGAACAAAACGGGGAAGGTTTCTGCGTCTAGATTTGCATGACACTGCTGGCCGAAGGATTTCGCGAACTCGCCATCGGCTATCTCGAAAGTGGGTAATAAATGTCTCCGAGCTCAACAAAGTTAATGTCACGGTTGGAAAACAGATAAGTAACTTAAGCAAGGTGAAGGGAGACAAGAAAATCGCTAAATCTCCGAAGGCTGCCTTCCGGTCTGCACCTTCTTCCAAAAAGCTGCCTCCTCGGCCGAAGCTTTTACCTATTGCGGGAGTTTCTTCTACATCGTCAACCGATGATCCTCATGATTCTCAGGAAGCTACTACTGAGAATGAGGAAGCTAACAGCATCACCAAAAAAAATTCTCCCGTGCAAACTACTTCTCCCTATTTGCGCCTGTTCGGGGGTGTTGATCTGGTGGTGCGTAGTTTTTCGCTTAGCGGATTACAAACCAAAAACGTTCATGCCTATCGTACCAAGCTTCCCGTCGTAGCCTTAGGAGCTCGTGCAGAGCTTTTTCCGTTTGTGCGTTCTTCTACCTTGGTTTCGGGCATGGGTCTATTCGCTGATTATTCGCACTCCCTGGGGCTTAAAGCAAATCTGGAAGGTAGTGGGGGACCTGCTTTTCCTACTCAACTCGCTAGTCTAGCATTAGGGGCGCAATTACGACTGCCGCTAACTCAAAGCGGACCCAGTTTAATTTCCGAATTAGGCATGAAAAGGACCGCGTTTTCTATTTCAATGGCTGGCGATAGAACCGTCTTGCAGGGCTTGCCGGAGGTCGCCTACTTGGGAATACGCGCAGGAGTGGGAGTAGAATATCCCTTCTTAGAACGTCGCTTATTAGTTTGGAGCAAGTTAGCCTATCTATCAGTCTTTTCTTCGGGGCAAGTGATCAGTACAGAATTCTTTTCCGACGGCAATACTTGGGGATTTGAAGGTGAAGTGGGGAGTTCTTGGCGAGTTCTCTCTTCTCTGGAAGTCCGTCTCGGCATTCGCTACAGCCGCTACAGTCTTTCGTTAAAAACCAAGCCCGGAGATATTTACGTAGCGGATAGTGCTACCGATACATTGGTTTATAGCAGTCTAGGTTTAGCCTACCTTTTCTGAAAAGCTGGTATAGCGGGCCACCACTGATTCCCATAGCCCCTGCGCCTGGAGAATAAATTCAATAATCTCGCGTATTGCTCCTTTGCCGCCGGATGATTGAGCCACATAGTGAGCCGCTTGACGAATTTCCCGAGCAGCGTTTTGTGGGCATGCTCGAAACCGAGCTTTTAGCATCGGAGCAAGATCGTTAACATCGTCGCCTATATAGGCAATGTGCGCAACCTGGGCGCCGATTTCTTGCAAAAGGGCCCTCAGTCCCTCTTCTTTGTTTTGCCAGCCTTGATAAATAGGAAAAAGCCCCAATTCTTGGGCTCGTATTTCAACAATGCGAGAGTTTCTTCCGGTAAGCACGGCGGCTTTCAAGCCTGCTAATCGTGCCAAGTTTAAACCTAGTCCGTCTCGAACATCGAATTTCTTGAAAACCTCTCCTTGATCGCCATAGTACAAACCACCATCGGTAAGCGTGCCATCAACATCAAGCACTAGCCATTGAACATCGCGGGCACGACTGTACAGTTCTTCCGAATCAATGGTCATTTCTGTCCTAAAGCCCTCCGCAAGGCGACTACTTCTCCCAGCAAGACATCTAATTCAGAGAAATCGAGTGAATTTGGCCCATCACATGGTGCTCGCGCGGGGTCTTCATGAACTTCCAAAAATAGGGCATCAATTCCTGCCGCTACGGAAGCGCGTGCTAGCGGGCGCACAAACTGGCGTTCTCCGCTGGAAGTGGCTCCTTTTGCGCTGGGCAACTGAACGCTATGTGTGGCGTCAAAACACACTGGAGCTAGACTGCGCATAAGGGGTAATGAGCGCATATCGACAACTAGATTATTGTAGCCAAAACAGCTTCCCCGTTCGGTAAGAAGAACATGAGGGTTTCCAGTATCCCTAATTTTGGCCAGAGCATTGCGCATGTCTAAGGGGGCTACAAATTGTCCCTTTTTGACGTTGATAGCCCGATTTGTGCGGGCGCAGGCCACCAAAAGGTCGGTTTGGCGGCACAAAAACGCAGGAATTTGTAAAACGTCGGCGATTTCTGCAAACTGTTGGGCCTGGCTGGGCTCGTGAACATCAGTTAGAACAGGCAAACCGGTTTGTTCTTTTACTTTGGCTAGTATATTTAGACCTTCGTCTATGCCAAGTCCACGAAAGCTATGGATAGAAGTTCGGTTTGCTTTGTCGACACTACATTTGAAAACTAAGGGCAACGCATGTTTCTGAGCCAATTTCTTAAGAGTATGGGCTGCACGCAAAGTGATTTCCTCACCCTCTACCACGTCGGGGCCGCAGATAAGCAGCAGAGGACAGCCTTCTCCAACCAAAAATCCAGCGATATTAATCATAATAACTGGATAATTAGTCGGATTGAGGGGTAAGGGCAATCATTTACTGCTATGAGTGTTCAAAACCTCTGCCAGATTGCCTGTTGTTAATGGTACAACTGTAAGGAAGCAACCGAAAACGGGGAGCGCCTTCAAGGCAAGGCGAACCTATGTATTTCTTCGTAAGCCCTCCAAATGGGATAAGGCGAATCAATGGTCTTAGAATGGCTTTTTGGTGAAAGGAAGAAGCAAGAGGGAAATTCCGCGGCGATTGCGAATCTTCTCGCAAGGGCTAATGCAGCCACTAATGAACGAGACAGCATTCGCGGTGAAGTCATCTGCCGAGACATTCTCCAGTTGGCTCCTAATAATGCTGACGCTTGGAATATGCTGGGAGTGAATCTTATTCGTCGAGGAATTGGTGTTCCGCAAATGCGTGCAGAAGCAGTAATCGCTTGGATGCGCGCTTTAGCTCTACGGCCTGGCGACATGCGCGCGGCTGATCACTTGCGAGCGGAAATACAATTTCCCGATGAATTGATACCGGTGCTATTGGAGCGTTTGAGTGAAGTGGGGCAAGTAGGAGATGACGCCGCAGCGGTGCTGACGCAAATCGGGACCAAAGCAAAAAATCAGCTAGAGAAACACTTCCGTGCTCCAGGTAAACAAGGAGAAAGAGTGCGCGCTATTCTAGCTGCAATTTCCTAATATCTCGGGGCAGGGCCTTTACGCTTGATGGACATAATGTTGGATATTTTTTCGCGGCGCCTAGTTCTAGTAACCGGAAAGGGAGGGGTAGGAAAAACTGCCCTTACTGCGGCTTTGGCACGTTTAGCAGTACGCCGAGGTCTGCGGGTGCTAGTTGCCGAAGTAGTAGCTGATGACCAGTCTCCCTCTGCATTGTCCCAGGCATTGGGGTCAGTTAACTCTAAGCCTGGGGAAGAGCCAGTGGGGCTGATTCCGGGAATCCGAGGAGTGCTGCTTACCCCCACTAAGGGGCATTTAAGATTTTTGCAAGACGTATTGCCTATGCGCTTGGTTGCTGATGCAGCCATGCGATCTACCGCAGTACGTAGATTTTTGGCGGCGGCCCCTGCTTTTTCCGAAATGGGAGTATTGTACCGTATTCTTGATTTACTGAGGCAGAGGCGGCTGGACGGAACTTTCGAGCATCCTTTGTGTATTATCGACTGCCCGGCCACCGGACACGCTTTGGCCTTGGCGCAGCTTCCCGCAATGCTGCTGCAAATTATTCCCGGCGGCCCCATTGGAAAGGCTATGCGCGAGGGGTTATCAATACTAACTGATTTGCAGCAAACTGCAGCCTTGGTGGTAACTCTCCCAGAAAGCTTGCCGGTGAGTGAAGCCTTGGAATTGTCACAAGGGCTCCGCGGTCATGGAGTACACATAGCGGGAATGATTGCCAACCGCGTACCGGAAAACCTTCTTACCTCTGAAGAGCGAAAAGAGCTGGAAGAAATCGTGGCTAAACAGGGGCCCATATTGGGGATGCGTGCTTTGCAACGTCGCGATCGTGCACACCAATCTCTGACTCGTCTGCAAAAAGAAGTGGAGTATCCTCTAATAACTCTAGTCGAAAGAATCGAACAGGGACCAATACTTTCGGAAACGATATCAAGAGAACTTGATGAATACTAGTGCCGATCAAAATACTCTGCGTGATCTGATTCGTCAAAAGAAGGCGTTAGTGTGTTGTGGTCCGGGAGGAGTTGGTAAAACCACTACTGCGGCGGCAATAGGATTAGCGGCAGCGAGAGAAGGCCGTAAGGTGCTGGTTTTGACGATTGATCCGGCTCGGCGTTTAGCGCAGGCCATGGGTATAGACGCTAGTTCGTCGAATCTTTCCCAGGTTGATGCGCAAAGACTAAAAGAAATAGGAATAAATCCGCCAGGAGAGTTGCACGCTATGATGCTTAATCCTGGGGCAGTGTTGGATAGTATGGTGAAACGGTTTTCTTCTAGTCCTGAAGGAGCGCGTCGAATTTTCAGTAGTCGCTTATATGGGCACCTTGCGAACATGGTCGCTGGAATGCAAGAATACGCGGCTGCCGAGGCTTTATTTGAGCTATCGTCAAGCAACCGATACGATTTAATAGTATTGGATACTCCGCCATCACGAAATGCCCTGGAGTTTTTGGAAGCTCCCGGGAGGCTTAGTAAGTTTTTGGACGAGCGAGTACTGCATTTTTTCTTGCCAGGAACGGCGCGTAAATGGCTAGTATGGAAAAAGGCAGGGGAGTTCGTTCACGGGCTTTTTGCACGAGTATTTGGACAAGAGTTTTTCGAAGAAATGCAACAATTTATTCTGGCTTTTTCTGGAATGTTTGGAACTTTTCGAATTCATGCTCAAGGAGTGCGGGCACTACTGACTTCTAAAGACGCCGCTTTTTTATTGGTGACTTGTTCTGAACCGGGGCAAAAAGAAGAAGCTGTGTTTTTGCGTCACCGGCTGCTAGCCATGAAAGTCCAATTTGCGGGATTTATTTTGAATCGTAGTTGGGCTGGTGATGAAACTGCTCTCCCAAACGTTCTTCTGAATTCAACAAGTTGGCTAGAGAAATTAGAGGTATTGGCACAAGAGGAACTTCGACATATAAAGCGTGATAAAGAATATCTTGATCAATTAAGAAAAGAAACCGTCCCCAATGGAATAATTATTGCTGCACCGTATTTGGGAATGGATGTGGAAGATTTAAAAGGATTACAGCTTTTAGTCGAAGGAATTTTTGCGAAGTGCTAGTTGAGTATTTATCGACTAACGCGGCTAGTGTGATTAAGAAGGATTTTTCATGGCCAAGCGGCTAATTATAAATGCTGATGATTATGGGATGAGTAATCTTACTGTTAACGGAATAATTCGCTGCGCCAAAGCTCAAGTTATAACTAGTACCACAATAATGGCAACTGGAAGAGGATTCGGTCACGGTATTAGCAGTATAAATAAGCTGGGGGTGATTTCCATGGGTGTTCACCTGGCGGCTTGTGGAGTAGCTTGCTCGCAGCCTTTGCAAGCGCCTTCGCTTTTTGATAGTACAGGACAATTCAAGAATTTTTATGATGCAAAAAGTATTGCTGAACTAAATCCAAAAGACTTGAAAACCGAATTTGAAAGTCAGATCGAAAAAGTTAAAAAGGCAAAAATTGAAATATCGCATTTAGATAATCATCAATACTGGATATATTCATCGGCTGAGCATTTCCAGGTGGTGGTAGAACTCGCCAGCCAAATAGGGGTTCCTGTCCGTTACCCGTTCGCAAATATTTCTGAAACTAGGCTAGCAGCAATGGCTGTTCGTTTTCGAACATCTGAAGCTGAACTCAAAAAAGTAATCAGGGAATGCGATAGTGTTATGCGTGCTCATAGAGTTAACTGCCCGGATTACTTTTGGTACGAATTCTCTTCTTCGCCGACCAAAGATGGTTTAATTAACATTTTGAAAAACCTCCCTGAAGGAACATCGGAAATTCTTACCCACCCTGGTGAAGATAGCCAACGCCAAATACAGGAAATGAATGTGCTGTTGCAAATGGTGGCCAATGACTTTAAAGGTATCGAGCTTGTTAGCTTTACAGTACTATAACCATAAAATTTTCCTTTATGGAGTTTGCCATGTCCGCCCCAGTTGTGATTGATGCCGTGGATGAAACTTTTCAGCAGGAGGTAATTAAGTCGCCCTTGCCGGTGCTAGTAGATTTTTGGGCTACTTGGTGTCATCCCTGCAGAGCCTTATCACCAATTATTGAGGAACTTGCGAAAGTTTATGCCGGTCAAATCAAGTTTGTTAAATTTAATGTCGAATCAGGGATTCAAACTCCCCAGCAATACGGAGTTACTTCGCTTCCCAGATTGCTAGTATTTAAAAACGGCGTAGTAGTGCGGGCCATACCGGGAGCGCCATCTAAAGCGAAATTGGAAGAAGAGATTAAAAAATTGGCGTCGGATGCGGCCTAACTTTTTTCCTACTACAGTACCTAACGTTCTTCGATTACTTAAAGTCACAGACAGACGGAGTGGAAAGTGCGACATTTAGCTTTCGCGATTGAAGATAACGTCGGAAACACAACCTATCGAAAGAATCTTGAGTTTTTTGCGAGCGCTATTCCTGATATAAAACCCATCTTTTTGCCTATCAGTCTTGTTGCTCATGATATTTGGGCGCTGATTCCAGGAATTCGTAGCAATCTTGCTTTGGTTGCCAGTGCGCGAGCTGGTAGTGCATTGCACGCAGTTCATGGTCAGCAAAAAGTGGACGCGGCGCTTATCCATTCGCAATCGATTGGGCTTTTTTCTCTAAAGTTTATGCGTAGCGTACCTACCATTATCTCCACAGATGCCACCCCAGCGAACTTTGACACCCTTAATGAGGGTTATGGCCAGCAGGCGCGTGCTCGATTCATAGAATCGGTCAAAGAAGCCTGGACGCGCTTTAGTTTTCGCTCGGCGCGGGTTTTACTTGCTTGGTCTGACTGGGTAAAAGCTTCGTTTATTAACGATTATGGGGTTGCGCCCGAAAAGGTGGAAACCATTCCTCCTGGTCTAAGCACTGAGCTTTGGCGTCCAGAACCCACTCAAAAAAAGAACGATGGAATTGTGCGCATTCTTTTTACTAGTGGCGATTTCCAACGTAAAGGCGGCGATATTTTGGTACGCTGGATTAAAACCACCCGTCACCAAAAAAACGTGGAAATCCACATGGCGTCGAAGGAACCCATTGACAATATTCCCGGTGTTGTCCCACACTACGGGCTTACCCCGAACTCGGCGGGGTTAGTACAACTTGCGCAAGGTTGCGATTTGTTTGCGCTTCCCACTCGCGCCGATACCTGGGGATGGGCGGTAGTGGAAGCCCAAGCAGTTGGTCTTCCGGTGGTTTCTACTAGAGTCGGAGCGGTTCCAGAGCTTATTGAGGACGGTGTTACTGGTTTTATTGCCGATCCGAATGACCAGACCGGAATATTTGAACGGCTCGACAAGTTGGTGGAGGATGCCGAGCTTCGTCAGCAAATGGGACGAGCTGCTCGCGAACGAGTTATTAAGTACTTTGATGGCCGTAAGAATGCTATTCGTCTTTTCGAACTTATGAAGCGAATAGCATCAAGTTGACCCGACTATTAATCGTGTTGATTATTAGGGCTTAAATTAGAGCTCAAAGGAGAAAAAAAATGATTCCGTCATCATCGAGCCGATCGAGTTATTCATCCCGCCGAGAGAGTTCGTCTAGGCAAAGTAAAATTGAAAAAGAAAAAAGTTACAACCAAGGTTTGGCGCAAACCGGCTTCAAAAGAAATACTCCCGAGCAAATATCCAGCAGTTTGTATGTTGGCGGACAACCAAATGAAGATGGGTATAAAAAGCTTCAAGAAATGGGAATAAAAACTGTGGTAAGTTTCCGAGCGCCATCAGACAAATTTAAGTCTAATCTTCCAAATATTTCTCAAGAAGCGGAATTGGCTTCGAACCACGGAATGAAGTTTGTTAATATTCCAATGGAAGATAAAACACCCGCGTCAAAACAGCAGAGAGATGAATTTTTGAGCGTGGCTACAAGTTCTGAAAGTGGCAAAACTTACGCGCATTGTCATGCTGGGAAAAATAGGACTGGATTTATAACATCAGTTTATGGAATGGAGGTCCTGGACTGGGATTATGATAAGGCTCGCGATAATATGACTGGTAGAGGTCATAAACCAGAAAGACATCAAGATATGCATGATGAATTGAAATCTATTTACGAAAGTAAAAAGGCAGGAAAATCTAAAACGTAAACTGGAGCGAATATAATTGCTGATGAACAAGGCGAGTTAGTCTTGCATAATTCTTTTCGTAATGCTCGCCTTCTGATTTGATTGATCCAGATGCTTGGCAAACCCCGTCCTTTAGGGCGGGGAAGGAAAGAGCGAGGAGCCAAAGGCTCCGATTTCCGAACGATATTGGAGGCACCGTCCTTCAGGGCGTTGAGGATGTCACTTGCATTTTCCCAAAATCGCTGCAAAACATACTGCTCGGCGGACAGCAGGCAGGTAAACCGGAGCTGCACTCTACCGAGGTCCGGGCGGGTGCTTCCGTTGGACCTCACTCACCTCCTATCATGGAAGACCTTTTACTCTCTCGATTCGGAAGAATCGCTTATCCGGTCGACTATCAAAACTTTTTTGTGTGCTTTTCGGGAAAGGGGCAGGCGCGGCTTACGCCGCACCGGCCCTAAAAACAAATGAATAGCTGGTGAATTAATTAGAGCTATTAATTTTTCGTAATACGCCACCTTTTTAGCGAAATACTCTGCCCATTATTTAGAAAAAATTATCTGGTGGTTCGCAGGATATTGTTGGAAATGACACACACCTTGACGTACAATTAACGCCTGAGGAGATGGGCTTATATGGTGGCGATGGTATCCATCACTTCAAAATGAACCATGAGGCGCTTCATGATTTGACGCTCGATCAACTATCGAGTTTGGGCCTATATGGGCTCCGCCAATACCCGCTGGGGTTAATAACCCCAGACCCCTGTCGAGATTCTCGATTTGAAATTTTGTCAATCAGTCAATTATACGACGGAAAAAGATACTACTTGACTTCGGGTGGCCTTCTCATGGAAGCACCGCCTCCATGAAATTCCGGTCTCCGAAAGAGGGTCTTCCTGGCCCACGACGCGATTTCAAGAAACCACGAATTTGAAACCACTTACTCTCGTCCAACGACAATCGTAACGCCATCCAAAGCCTAAACCAAAGGTCAGATCGGAATGCAAGCTGGTCTTTCGACTGTGGCGCCCCCTGGATTCCCGCTTTCGCGGGAATGACGAAGCGGCGATGTCGGATATGGGGACATGCCCTAGTCTGGAACGAACAACGCGATTTCGCGCATGGAGATCC
>JBNKEI010000193.1:0-23927 GCA_050288705.1 Myxococcales bacterium | reverse complement strand
TCAGAATAGATAACTCTCCGGTCCTTTCCATTTTAATTATGGAAATTCTGGCCAACATCCCATGATTGGAAGCTCCCCGTATGAGAAGGATACCTGTTTTGCGGACTTTGTCACGGTACGTTTGGGCGAGCAGGTACGTCTATGGCGGTTTCTACTACATACTTGTAGGAGCAAAAAGATAGGTGATGCTATTGTTCTGATGGAATATTCGCATTAGTTCTTGCTTGGTGTTTTTATACCCAAGCTTGTACAAACCACGGCCAAATAGGACACAAACCGATTCCTGCCCCGAAGCTCCTTACCGGCCAGCATGATATCTGCTGGCATAAATTTCCCGCACAACTCTGTTGACGCAACCGCGCAGTCAGTTCCATAGTGTGCAATCCGTCAAGCGGCGGTCTATCTAAAAACCGGGCATTTGCCCGAGGGGGAGAGCCATGCATTACGCGCTACGCTTTGTACTGATTTTCGTCACCTTTACACTGTCGATTAACGCACACGCCAAAATCATCGATCCTAATCTGCCGACTATAGCCTACGTCAATTTCCAAACTCTCGATCCGGTTGAGCCCTTGACCGTTTGTGCCCAGTTGCGTATTCCCACCAACACTTCCGAAAAGCTCCCAGCCGTGGTGATCGTACACGGCTCCGCCGGTATCGACAGCCGAGGCAAGTTCTACGCTAAAGCCTTGAACAACGCAGGGATCGCCACTCTGGAGCTTGACATGTGGACGCCACGGGGACTTGCCGGTGGCTTGAACCGGCCGCACCACGTGGCTAAAACCTTACCCGACGCATACGGTGCGCTCAAGTACTTGTCCGAACACCCACGCATCGATCCCGATCGCATCGGCATCATGGGTTTCTCTTGGGGTGGTATCGTCAGCATGCTGACTGCCACCGAGCCATACACCACGCTTTATACGGGCGGGACACTCCAGTTCGCAGCGCATCTGCCACACTATCCGGTCTGCTATTTCTATAACAACATTGCTGGCTATGATTTCAACTCATTCACTGGCGCTCCCGTGCTGATCCAGGCAGGCGAACTCGATGGCTACGAGCGTCCGGCTAGCTGTCCAAACCTCGTGCAGTCATTGCCCGCCGCAGCGCAAGCCTTCATCTCGGTTAAAACTTATAAGGGTGCGACCCACGCTTGGGATCGCCTACAACCAGAGATGACCGTGACTGATCCGGTTGCTAACGAAGGCCAAGGAGGCTCGGTAACTCTCACCCCCAATCCAGGCCAGGCCTTCCGCTCGCGCGCTACTGCCGTAAAGTTTTTCAAGCGAGCGTTCGGCATGACTGGTTACGCGCACAGGAATGCCCTTCCAGATTAGTTAGAGGGATATTAGGCAGACTGTTTGCCGATTACCTTGTTGGGATGCAGCAAAAGGTCCCGGCCCGATTATCACCGCACTGGTCGCTCATATAGTCCATCCAGTGTCGGGCGCCTCAATGGTTACCGAGAGGATACAGCGCCCGACCATGTTTTATTTTACAAAAACGTTTTTGCGAAACCTAGGTATTATTAGTTGCATTCTTATTGTTGGGAATGAATTTCTCTACCCCAATAAACCGCAGAGTACTAACAAAATCATCCACCACTCGATCAAATTCCCCGGTACTATTTTGAATAATTCTCAACAAACACCCACTACGAGCAGAAAACGCTGCGGCATAGGCGCGATTAATTACTTTATGTTCCAAAATATCTTCATTAGACTCAATTGAACGATTAGGCCGCGACTTATCCAATCGGCGACGCCCACGAATTTCCGCCTCATGCGCATCGACCAAAATGATAGCTGCTGGCGAAATTCGCTCTAACATGCGAGGCGTAAAACCGGGCAGATAACTACCGGAGCCAGTTTTAATGGTGCAGTGAGTATCTAACAAAATATTTTCTGGGCGTTCCACTATTCGCTTGGTAGCTCGCCATTGCATTTCTTCTTGAATATCGGCGCTCAAATTGCGCATGTCGTCTCTATCCGACGCCAATCCTGCTTCTTTACAAAGATTGAACATTTCTGTTCCGAAAGAAAGAATGCTGTAATGAAGCTCTTTCTCTACTTTTTTCCAGGCTTCCAATAGCACTGTCGACTTACCTGCACCAGGTACTCCGGCAACGATAATGATTTTTCCCATTTATGTTTCCCCTTTTTAAATTAAGCTGCCAATTCTACATCTTTCTCGGCACACCCCGATAGTTCCTTAAAGACGTAGTATGATTAAACTTTATGGGCTACCGCAAGAAAAGGGCAAGAAGGACAAGGCGCGCCTTTCTGCCTATTGCACATACAGCCAACTTTCTTCTTAGCCTGGTTGCTAGAAAGCAAGGGAAATTGTACAAAAATACAATCTATTCGTACTCTAGGAGAAATGGGTGGACGATTCCAAGCGCGATTTAAAAGCAGCCATACCCGAAAGCGCCATTGAAGAAGCCCTTCGTAGCGTGGAGAGACTTTGCACAGCTTCTCCGCCTCTATCGCCTCCGCCGACCGAAAAGACCAAGCCACCAGAAAATATTTCCCAATGCAATCGTTTACAGTCGCAGCTAGGAGAGGTACGTCAGGAACTTCGCAAACGAGAAGCCGAGCTAGGAACTAGCCAAGAGCATAATCGACAAGTCTCTCAAGAACTCGAAGAAATGCGCCAATTGTCATTACGAGCAATGGCCGATTTAGAAAACTACAAAAAGCGGGTCCTTCGCGAAAAAGAAGAACAGCGCAAATTTAGTCAGGAGCAGCTTCTACGTGACCTTCTCCCTATTGTGGACAGTTTGGAACTAGCTCTAGAACACGCTCAACATCGCGCCGATGTTCAGTCCTTGCAATCAGGACTTGCTCTTACCAAAAAAATGTTCGATGACACTCTTTCCCGATTTGGGGTAAAAAGTTTTACTTCCCTATCCACTCCGTTTGATCCGCGATTTCATGAAGCCATTCAATCGGTTGAATCCGATCTTCCGTCAGGCATGGTAATAAAGGAAGTGGCCCGAGGATATTTTCTTCATGAGCGATTGATACGCCCTGCCACTGTGCTGATCTCCAAAGGTCCTGCAAAAAACTAGCTCGAGGTGCAAGTAAACATGGCCAAAGTAATAGGTATAGATCTTGGCACCACCAATTCCTGCGTAGCCGTTCTCGAAGGAGGCGAGCCTATTGTCATTCCCAACAGCGAGGGTAGTAGGACTACCCCCTCGATTGTAGCGATTTCGGAAAGCGAGGAACGCCTCATTGGCCAGATAGCCAAGCGCCAAGCAATCACCAATCCCGAAAACACCGTGTTCATGGTAAAGCGGCTTATCGGCAGAAAATATGATTCTCCGGAAGTAAAACGCTCTGCACAAACCACTCCTTTCCATATTGTGCCTGCCGACAACAGCGATGCATGGGTTAACGTAAGGGCAAAAAAATATTCTCCTTCGGAGATTAGCGCCTTTGTATTGCTAAAAATGAAACAGACCGCCGAGGACTATTTGGGAGAACCCATCTCGGAAGCAATTATCACTTGTCCTGCTTACTTCGATGATGCTCAGCGGCAAGCCACAAAAGATGCTGGGCGAATAGCCGGGCTTGACGTTTTGCGTATCATTAACGAGCCTACTGCGGCCGCTCTTGCCTATGGGCTGGATAAGCAAGACGAGTCTAAATCTGAAAAAATTGCAGTCTACGACCTGGGTGGTGGCACGTTTGACATCACCATACTAGAGCTCAATTCAGGTGTTTTCGAAGTCAAGGCTACCAATGGCGATACTTTTCTAGGCGGCGAAGACTTCGATCAGCGCATTATTGACCATTTATGCGAAAAGTTTCTTAGCGAAACCAAGATTGATCTTAAAAAAGACCGCATGGCTCTTCAACGGTTAAAAGAAGCTGCCGAGCGGGCAAAACACGAATTATCTAGCGCCGATGAGACCGAAATCAATCTTCCCTTCATCACTGCCGATGCTACTGGTCCCAAGCATCTAACCGATACTTTTACCCGAGAACAGCTCGAGGAGTTGGTAGGAGACTTAATTCAAAAGACTATCGGGCCCTGCAAAACTGCTATTCAAGATGCTGGCATTACTATCCAGCAGCTAGACAAAGTTATCTTGGTCGGCGGAATGACCCGCATGCCCAAAGTGCAAGAACAGGTCAAGAAGTTCTTCGGCAAAGAACCGCACAAAGGAGTTAATCCTGATGAAGTGGTAGCAGTAGGTGCTGCCATTCAGGGAGCGGTCTTGAAAGGCGAAGTCAAAGACGTTCTTTTGCTAGACGTCAGCCCTCTTTCTCTGGGAGTTGAAACAGCAGGGGGTGTATTCACCAAAATTATCGAAAAAAACACCACTATCCCTTGTAAACGCGGTCAGGTCTTCTCGACGGCCATGGACAACCAACCGTTAGTATCTGTCCATGTGCTTCAGGGCGAAAGAGAAATGGCCAGCGATAACAAGACCCTGGCTCGCTTTGAACTGGTGGGAATTCCTCCAGCCCCGAGGGGGGTGCCCCAAATCGAAGTTACTTTCGACATTGACGCCAACGGTATTGTGCATGTTTACGCCAAAGACCTGGGAACAGGTAAACAGCAACAAATCCGCATTGTGGCTTCTTCTGGACTCTCCGAAGAGGAAATCCAGCAAATGATCTCCGAGGCCCAAACCCATGCCGATGACGATCGCAAAAAGAAAGAGCTAGCCGAAGCCAAAAACAATGCCGAGGGTTTAATTTATACTGCCGAAAAAAGTTTGGAAGAATACTCCAACCTGCTAAGTCAAACCGACGTCGACGACATCAAAAAGGACCTCGAGTCAATGAAGGATGCGCTACGTACGGAAAATCTTTCGCAGATTAAGTCTGCCTACCAAGCGCTAGAAGGAAGCGCATACCGCATTGCCGACCTGGTTTATAGTAATGACGCCAGTGAAAACTGAGCTGATTCTCCAAGAAGCGCTCTTCTGGGATTGCCAAGTGCGTCCCGTGCGTTATATTGCGTCAAAGCGTTGAACACCAGACGCTGAATAAATACATTTTCGCTAATAATTTGAGTAGTTTGCGTACTTTTTTTTGAGGGGGCAGTAGGAAAGTGCCAATGACATCCGCCGCAGAGAAGCGTGACTATTACCAAGTATTGGAGGTACAAAAAAACGCCTCCACCGATGAAATAAAATCGGCATATCGTAAAGCCGCCTTTAAATACCATCCAGACAAGAATCCGGGAGACAAATCCGCGGAAGAGAAATTTAAAGAGGCTTCCGAGGCCTATGCAGTTCTTTCCGATTCCGAGAAGCGAGCCCGCTATGATCAGTTTGGTCATTCCGGAATGGGTGGAAACCCCTTTGAGGGCATGGGAGGATTCGGTGGATTCGGTGGATTCAACGATATCTTCGGGGACCTATTTTCCGAATTCTTCGGAGGAAGAAGAGCAAGAGGAGGACGATCTGCGTCATCCCGAGGAGCCGATTTACGCTACAACCTAGAAATCGGGTTCCAAGAAGCCGCCTTCGGAGTAGAAAAGAACATCTCCCTGCGCAGACGAAAACAATGCACTGAGTGCAACGGCTCCGGAGCCAAAAAAGGCACTTCGCTAAAAACTTGCCCTACCTGCCAAGGCGCAGGGGAAGTACGCATGACCCAAGGGTTTTTTTCGGTGGTCAGCCCATGCGGCCAGTGCAATGGCACCGGAAAAATAGTGTCTGATCCTTGCCCCAATTGCCGTGGAACGGGAAAATTGGAATCGGAATCCTCTCTGATGGTGAAAATTCCTCCCGGGGTAGACACCGGAACTCGTTTACGAATTTCCGGAGAAGGGGAAGCTGGTGAAAGCGGAGGACCGCCAGGCGATCTTTATGTAGTGTTGCACGTACAAGAGCACCCTCTTTTTCAGCGGGAAGAAAGCGATGTATTGTGTGAAATACCAATAAGCTTCGTGGACGCGGCATTAGGCGCAACCATTGAGGTTCCCACTCTTGACGGAAACGTAAAAATGAAAATTCCCTCGGGGATACAAAGCGGAAAAATTCTGCGACTCAAGGGAAAAGGAATTCCTCATTTAAATGGTTTTGGAAGGGGCGATCAGCACGTGCGCGTAATTGTGGAAACCCCTACTGATTTGAACCGCGAACAAAAACGCCTGCTAGAACAGTTCGCAGCACTTTCTACCCCAGAAAGCTATCCTCACGGCAAGTCTTTCTGGGGGAAAGTACGAGAGCTTTTTAGCCAATAAAAACCAATAGTTATCGAGGGTTAAATTGCTCCACATTAGGCACGTTAGGCACATTATTCCGGTTGTTTTCGGAGCACTGGTTCTTTGTTGCATTCCCCACTCGCGCTCTAGAGCAAGCATGGCTCCCGAAGAGCGCGAGAAACTAGCGGAAGCAGAGCGCCAGGTAGCAGCAGGCAATTCCGAAAAAGCTTTGCAAATGCTCAATGAATTGTCGGCGCAATCAGCCCAAAATTATGCAGTAGCCGATGTTCTATTTCAGGTTGCGCAATCTCAATTGGACTCGGGTGACTATGAACAAGCTCGTACCCAGTTTGCTGACCTGTTGCGACGATTTCCCGATTTTCACGAAAAGGACTTAGCGAGCTGGAAGTTGGGAATCTGTCTTCTAAAGTTAGACGATTGCACAGAAGGCTACTCCCTACTCTCCCAAGCAGCCTCCGAGCAAAAAAGTCTTCGAGAATCGGAGAATATTCAGCTACTAATCGAAGGTGCCGAATGTGCCCAGAAATGGCGCGACGCCATTTTTTGGCAATCCGAAATGGCTATTTTAGACCCCGATACGGCATTAATTCGAGCGTACCAGCAACGAGCAGAAGAAATACTGGATAGCAAAGTGAGCTTTCACGATGTTACCAAGTTAGCGGAAAGCCTCTCGGTAGATAATCCGCTTTGGCCGCTAGTTCAGTACAAATTAGCGAAGATTTACGCCCACTTGCGAGACACTCCTCGGCTTCTGGAAGCTCTCCGTAAGTTGCAGGAAGATGCCCCGACTAGTCCCTGGTCAATGCACGCCAGGCAAATGGAAGACCGCATTGGGAAGCGACAAATTGTAAAACCAAACGCTATCGGAGTAGTTTTGCCGCTTTCTGGTCGTTTCCAAAATTACGGTCAGAGCGTGATGGCTGGCATCAAACTGGCGCTACAAGGTAGTGGTATTCAGTTGGTGGTTCGAGATTCTGTCGGAGAAGGAGCCCAGGCACGATCGGCAGTTGCCTCCTTGGTAGAAGACGAGCAAGTAATTGCCATCATTGGTCCCATACTTACTTCCGAAGCAATGGATGCAGCAACCGAAGCTGAATTACTAGAAACCCCTCTTCTCACCCTTACCCGAGCAGAAAATATTACTGAAACCGGCGAATACGTATTCCGCAACATGCTTACCAATAGTGCCCAAGCCAAAGCCCTAGCTGATTGGGCGGTACAGACTCAGGGACTAGGAAAATTTGCCATTCTTTATCCAAGCATACCCTACGGCACCGAGTTGACCACTCTGTTCCGACAAGAGGTCGAATCAAGAGATGCCATTGTCACCCGAACAGCCACCTACGAACCTGATCGTACTACTTTCAGCAATACCATCAAAAAACTGGTGGATGAATATCGCCTTATCAAAGGCAAGGGCGATTATAAAGAGCGTAGAGCTAAAATAATTAAGAAGGAAAAAAACCCTTATCGACGACGCAAGTTATTGGAGGCGCTTAAAAAAGACTTACTGCCTACCATTGGCTTCGACGCCCTCTTTATTCCTGATTACCATCGCAACATTGGTCTGATAGCCCCTGCTCTGGCAGTAGAAGAAATAAACGCCAATACTTGTATGGAGGTAAGCAAGGCCATCAGTGCTCGCCAAGGAAAGCCCATTCAGCTTCTGGGCGCAAACGGCTGGAACTTCCCCGAGCTAGTAGAAAGAGGCGGCAAGTTTGTGGAGTGCTCAGTCTTTGTCGACGGATTCTTTATCAATTCTGAGCGCGAAGAAACCAAAGCTTTTGTAGAGGCATATCGAGAAGTCCATCAAGGAAAAGACCCTTCACTGCTCGAAGCTAGCGGCTACGATTCTGCAAAAATCCTCAGAATGATTTTAGAGGATGAAAAACCAACTACTCGCGCAGCCGTAAAAGATGCGCTTCTCAAAGTAAGAAACTTTCCGGGAGCGACTGGTTCTACTTCTTTCAATGCCCAGCGTGAAGCCAGCAAGCCTCTGTTTTTGCTCACCATTGTCGATGGCGAAATCAAAGAACTTGCTGAGGTGCCAAGAAGTTGAGCCATTTCATCCTCGTTCTTCTAGTCCAATTTGACCCGAAGAACAGCATCAAGGCACTCCAGCAAGTATTTGTAGCTCATGCGGTTCTGCTTGGAAATCCACGGCGGAGACGCTAGCATTATTTACAACCACTGGTTTTGTTTCTGGAATAATGGTGAACCCTGGTCGTAGCGGCTTGACCAGGTAAGTGCCATTCTCGATGCTTCCTAATTCAAATCGCCCAGAAGAATCGGTTATTGTTTCCACTACTTTCTCGGAATTTTCGCTAGAAATGCTAACTATAATCCCAGGAATTGCCATACCGGATGGAGCAGTTACCAAGCTCCAAATGCGTATAGTCTTCCGTCTTCGGTTCCAACGTAAACTGCACTGTCAGCGCTAATGGAAGGAGAGGAATCGTCGGAATTTCCAATTACGAAAGACCACTTTTTTGCCCCCTCGGAACTAATCGCATACAAACTATTATCTCCGCTTCCAAAATAGATCGTACCATCAGCGCCAATCGCGGGCGAGGACACAACTTCTCCCCCAGTGGAGAAAGACCATCTCTCTTTTCCATTAGGATTTAGTGCATACAGCTTTTTATCTTTGCTTCCAAAATAAATTGCACCATTAGCGCCAATTGCGGGCGAGGACCGAACCTGGCCTCCCGTGGAGAAAGACCATTTTTCCTCTCCCTCAGGACTAAGCGCATACAGCTTGTTGTCTTCGCTTCCAAAATAAATCGTGCCGTCAGCGCCAATAGCAGGCGAGGACACAACCTCTCCCCCAGTGGGGAAAGACCATCTCTCTTTTCCATTAGGATTTAGTGCATACAGCTTTTTATCTTTGCTTCCAAAATATATTGCGTCATCAGTGCCGATGGTGGGCGAAGACGCAATCTGGCCTTCGGTTGAAAAAGACCACTTTTCTTTTCCCTCGGGATTAAGTGCATATAGTCTGTTATCTTCGCTTCCGAAATAAATCGTTCCATCGTTTCCAATAGCAGGCGAAGAAGCAATTGGGTGCGCATAAAAATACCATTTTTCTGTTCCGTCAGGGTTGAGTGCGTATAGCTTGTTCTCATTATCCACAACTGTTCCAAAATAGATTGTGCCATCAGCAGCAATGGCTGGCGAGGAATGGATATGCCCTTCCGCATAAAAACTCCATTTTTTTGTTCCATTAGGGTTTAGCGCATACAGGTTTTTATCACAGCTTCCAAAATAAATAATACCGTTGGCATCAATAACTGGAGAGGAATCCACCGAACGTTCTGAAGAAAAAGACCATTTTAGTCTATTAGTTTGCGATCCTATATAGATACTTTGCCTCGTACGCTGGGCATTTCCACCACCCATCGGCCACGCGGCCCCTTGCTGAAGGCCATTCAATAGACATGACTGACCGTCACCAAAAAGCCATGGCTTGCAAATACACCAATGTGAAGCTTGGGTATTTATACAAGCTGCATTACCATCGCACCCGCCATTATTTACCAAGCATTCGTTAATATCAGTACAGACTAACCCGTCCCCTGAAAACCCTTGTTTACAGGTACATGCCGGCAAACCATTAATCTGTGCGCACGTCGCATTAACATCACAACCGCCATTATTTTCGGAGCATGCTCGATCGGAATCAACAACACACAATTCTTTAACACAGTGCGACCCCTTACCGCAGTCGTCATTACTGGAGCAACTAAACGGAAAATCTGGTTTGCATTGAAAAATAAAAATACCTCCAGCTAGGAAAATCACAATGACTACGTTAGTAAAGCAGAGCCCAAGACCTCGCATATTGATTACCTCGATATTCTATATGACATCAAACTCAGCACGCTGAGAAAGTCAACCGACAAAAATTGTAAGTAACCGTTAACACTGGGGCAGGCAAAAGGCTTGGAGCCGAGGTAGCTCGCAAGCGCATTTTCTCTACCGATACCGGTATTCCTCTATGCTACGGCTCGGTCGTCCAAGTGCCACTTACAATCGAAGCATCTTTGCTGTTTCCGCTGGAGTCGGTGGCGACGGGTTCCTGACCCTTCACTGAGCCTCCAGTATGCCATGCCAACAGATTTCAACCAGATACGAGCTTTGGCTGCAGGGTAAATGAAGACAATATAGTGTGGACAAACACACTCCCTCCTGGCACCATTCAGGTGTGTAAATGGCAGCAAGTGTAGGAACTGCTCAGGATACCCCACAATGGTTTTTGTTTCCCGTTCTGTCCCTGTTCAAACGATAGACCAGCCAGAGAACTCAAGCTCTGGGCCGATTCCAGCCACCGTGCGACAACCCAGGCCCGAACAGTCGTCGCCAGCGTTGACTCTACCTGCCAATACCGCCACCGATTTATTTGCGCCTGGAATCGCCCCTAGCACCTCTCTCGCAAGCAGCGGCATGACCGGACGTATTGCTCACGGATTCAAGACTGCCAGCAGTTCAATGTATCGGTACGCAGCGAATGCACAGGCATTCACCTCATCAGCGGCCAAGAATTTGTGGATACTTAGCGATACTAGAACCATGCTGCAGCCGCATGCCAACGACCCGGAGTTTTTACGCACCCTCCGGGGACAAGATCGCGAATTAAATACGCCATTTACATTTGCACAGTGTCGCGAACAGCTTGGCGGTTTGCGAAAACTGCTGGACAGCGAACCCGGCATCGAACCCCGATTCAAGCAGGCGTTGCTCAAAGACATTGCAGCAATCGAACATGCCATCCATCCGCTCGAAAATGGTACATCCGCAAGGGGGCGCGCGATCAAAGCGCTAATGAATATGGTGAACCTGTGGCCTGCGATTGTACCCAGCCCGCTCCTGGCCAATCAAGCCAAGACCTTCGCCTACACCGTGGCTGCCGCAACCAAGGCAGTAGTTGGCGTGGCCGGCGCTACCTTAAGGCCTACGTCCGATGGGCTTCCTATCCCATTGGGAGGTGGCGAGCTTGGTCGCCACTCTGACGAGGTCCACTTTTACCCTGCGCTACTGAACATGATCTTTCTATCGGTGGAGATGTCGAAGAAGTTCGGCTGCCCTTCCGTGCGGCAAAAAGCTCATGCGTTCGACGACAACAAGCTTGCCCATGCAAGTATCGCCGCAGCTTGCGGTTTGGCGCTCATTGCTCCCTTTGTATGGAATGGCCTCAAAAACAAAGCCAACCAGGCGGTAGAGATGGGTTTGCATGCTGTGGCGCTGGGAATGGAAAAATCTGGGTTTGCGCAACAAGCCGATTCTTTGCGCCGGCAGCTCACACCCGGCTCGGTGGGTGAAGCGGTACAAGCAGAATTTATCCATCTATGGCATGGCCTTGAAAAAGGTCGCTTGGCACTGCAGCAGGCTCGCCTCGATTTCACCGGCGCTGACTCGAGCAAGGAGTTAACGCGCACACTCAACTCTCAATGCACCCACTTGCTCGAATCAATCGCGCTATGCACCAAGCGCCTGGATAAGGCCTTCAATCTTCGAGCCACACAAAGAATTGCCGGAGAAAACATTCCCCGCTCGTTATCAAACCCACAGGACTTTGCCTCTAAACTCACCCTAACCCTATTCGCCGCTGGCGTCACCGGTTCAACCGTCTATCTCATCCAGCCCGATAAAATTGGTACCGTGGACCTTTCAGCCGACGCCATAGTGGTCACGGCAGTAATGCTGCAAGCGGCGCTGAACCGGCAGGCCACCCGGCAAGACGCTATGGAGCGCTTCAAAGGCATGGCCGCCACCAGCATGGTCATGGCCATTGCGCTTACTGCCGATAAACTTGCCAAACTAGCCACGCCCAATGGTCTGATTGAGGCAACGGCATCCGCCCCCTATTATGCCAGTGTGGTGATGACTGCCATGGCGATGACCATGCCCGGTCCAGTGGCACGCGGTGCCGAATTGGGATTGAACTGGGCGGGTAGCAAAATTGCTAGTATCGGAGGAAAGATCTCTAACCTGTTCAAGGGTCCTGGAGATCAGCAGCTCGCCACATTTATTCCCTCGACCCAGGAAGAAGCTCTCCATCACGTAGTGACCCTAGGCGATTATCTGCGCGGATTGTCCCCCGAGGGCTTGCAAACATATGAGGCAATCGCGGGCGAAAGCATCCATCACGCAATTGAGCATGCGGATGCACAGGCCAGGGATCGCCGAAACTTGTACTGCAAGAATTCGAGCAATACTTAGATCGTGCAATCGAATTGTGTCATGCTAAAGGCATGACCAATAAGCGGCAAAGTCGAAGGACTCCAAAGCGATTCAATGTTCGTTTCGGCGAGAACGAGCTAATCTTCCGAGGGTTTACCAGAAACATATCGGCAAATGGCGCTTTCGTAACTACTACCAACATTCCTCCGGTAGGATCGCTAATTCATCTACAAGTAAGCTCTTCTGGTAATCGCTCGGTGTGTATTGACGCCGTGGTTCGTCATCATCGGGTGGTTCCTCCGCAAATGCGCCGGTTAGAGCAGCCCGGTTTTGGAGTAGAATTTGTCCAATGCGATAAACTACTCCTAGAGATTTTCCCCTATAAGGAAAAGGCTGTCTGTCTGCAGGAAACTTTTTTAAGCGAGAAGCAGCTACAGGAATCATGGCAATCAAGAATAAGTAGGGAAGGTCTTTTTGTTCCTACTCCCCAAATAGTACCCGCCAATTGCCCAGTAACTCTGGTACTGGAGCTAAAATATCTGTCCAAAACCCTTCGGGTGGCTACTAAGGTTGTCCGCGACCCAACTGGCAATTGTGGGCTAGTTGTTGCTTTTCTCCATAGCTTCGACGAATTTATGAATGAGCTGCGTCCATTTTTTGGGCTGTAGCTCGTCTGGAAATCCCCCCCTCCCTACTCCTTTGCCCGAGTTCGGGCAATTCTAGTGTCTAGCCGGCGACACTTCGTGAACTCGCTGTACTCGGTCTCGGTCTCGGTCTTCAATTCGCCTGTGACCACGCTGTGAAACTCGATGCACCGGCTGATGAGAACGTTCCGGTCGGTGAACCGGCCGTTCATATGCGCGGCTTCGATTGATAATGTGCACATCCCGATGAGGAGGCTTAACTACTTCGTGCCGATGAGGAGGCCTAACTACTTTGTGCCGAGGAGGAGGCTTAACTACTTCGTGCCGATGAGGAGGCCTAACTACTTTGTGCCGAGGAAGAGGCTTAACTACTTCGTGCCGATGAGGAGGCCTAACTACTTTGTGCCGAGGAGAGGGAGCAGGTCGGTGTACTCGTGGTCGAAAAACTCTCACTTCGTGGCGTCGTTCATGGCGCCTAGAATGTCGATAATATCTATCGGGCGTTTCGATTTCCACGGTGCGAACTACATGCACCGGACGTCCCATGCGGCGTTCAACATATCGGCGTTCTGGTCCTCTATGTAATGGTGACGCAGCATGTACATGAATAGGACGAGTCCGTCTCCAATAGCGTGAAGTTTTTCTATGATGGTAAGCCACCCGATGCACCGGAACTCCTACGAATCTTTTATAAGGCACAAATACCCAGGACTTTTTAGGAACTACGGTGACATGAACCTCTGGAGGCATAGGAGCCCAGCCGATGTCTTCATCCCCTGAACGCCATTCCACCCAGGAAGGAGCCCACTTGTATCCAGGAATCCACAGCCATCCATAGGCAGGCTCGTAGGCCCATCGTCCATAGTGGTAAGTGGCCCAGCCCCACGGTTCATCTGAATCCCATAGCCATCCGTCATCTGTCCAAACCCATTGTCCGCGATAATAAGGTCGCCAATCAGCAGCAACTCCGCGAGGACGCCATACTTTGCCGTAAGCTCCAACTGTTAGCCAGGCGCCATGCGATGCCAGACCTACGTGAAAAGTGTCAAAGGTTACGGAAACGTGCGGCTGGGCCCTAGCCGGGAGCATAAAGCCTACTATTAGAGCGGTTATCAGTAAAAATCGCATCGTTATCACCTTTTGCCTTCTTTCCTCTCATCTAGAAATTGGGCAGCTCGCTCGGATTATTTCCGAGATGACATTTAGACGCACCGTCCAAAATTTTATTCTGCAGCCCTCACTTATTTTGGCACCCAAAACCTTGCCGACCTACACCAATGATTCTATTCTGCGCCACAACAGCGAACCGACTTCCTGAGTTTTACTGGCTTTTTTAGCTAAATGCCGAATGAGAGGAAACAAAAATATGACTCCTAATGTCGCAGTTTATCCTACGGTCACCTCCCTGGCCGACGAGGTCAACGCCTTTATCCAACAAGTCCAATCAATGGGTCCAACAAATTTGGCCGGAATCTGTGGGTTCGATGGATTCATTGACACTTTCATCCAAATGCAGCAGCCAAATAACATGGCCGAGTTTAGCGCCAAGGTGAAAGAAGCAGCGGGTATTTCTGCATCTTATCCAGCAGTTCACTTAGGCGACAAATTTGGCGGCAACGGACCTCTGCTTTCGGTGGCCTTGCACAACATATTTGCCGGAAATATTGATATTTCATACGTGGGAGCTTTAGGAAAAGACGCCATACTTCCCATTTTCAAAAATGCTCTTGCTGACAAAATGAAAAATTTGTTCTCCTTGACCGATCCGGCACACAGCGACTGTATTGAATTCAACGATGGCAAGATAATGCTTTGTGATTTTAGAAGCTTACCAGAAATCAACTGGGATCGTTTGTTAGAGTGCGTTGGCTCGCACACTATTGATGCCTTACTTACAACCAGCAGTTTTGTTGGTGCTGTAAACTGGGGAAAACTAGTAAACGTGGGAACCATTTGGGAAAACATTGCCCTGCGTTTAAGTCAATTAGGAATTCCGCCTAAAAAGGTAATTTTTTTCATGGATTTGGCAGAATTCGAACAACGTCCTCACGATGATCGCCTACAACTAATTGATTTAGTTAGAAAAATAACCACCCAGTGCCATACTATTCTCAGCTTTAACCTGAAAGAAGCTTGGCAAATGGCCGAGGTTTTTCAAGGTAATTTTCGTGGCGAGAAGAGCCCATCAAAAATTGCCGAATTAGCCGCCTTTCTAAAAAAATCGGTAAATGCCGATCGTATTGTAATTCACCCCAATGATGGAGCAGCTTGCGCTAGTAAAGATGGTTGCGTTTATATTCCTGGTCCTTTTTGTCGCCAACCCTATATTTCTATTGGAGCAGGAGACAATTTTGGTGCCGGTTGCATGGCTGGTGCCCTTTGCGGATTAGACGACTTGGGTATTCTTCTTACTGGGGTATGTACTAGCGGTTATTTTGTTCGTTCGGGAATATCCCCCTCTTATCAGCAAATTACTCGCCTGGCATCTTTGTGGCTAGAAGGAGATCTTCCTGAGCGTCTTCCTCCATTAGCACGTGAATAGGTTAGGGGTTTTTTGGTTTTGAGCCCAATGGACATCCTCACCGTCCTGAAGACGGTGTCTCCAATATCGTTCGGAAATCGGAGCCTTTGGCTCCTCGCTCTATCCTTCCCCGCCCTAAAGGACGGGGTTTGCCAAGCATCTGGATCATTATTGATTTGGGCCCGGTTCTATTAAAACATTGTCACGACTGGCTCTCATAAACGTTACCTCCTTTTTCAGGAGGTTCTACGTGGATAACCACTCTGCTCAGTTCGGGAACGCGCTGACGCAGTTTTCTTTCAATTTCTTCGGTAATATTGTGAGCATCTTCGATAGAAGTATCGGCGTCCATAGCACAATGAAAAGAAACCAAAAATTCACCTACTATTTTTTGAATGCGAATGTCGTGAGGTTCGCAATATATTCCGCATTCCGAGCAAATGCATCGCAGCGCATTCTCAATAGAAAAATTGCCCGCTAACTTGCCAGAACAACTTCCCGCTGGCTCAATATGACTCCCAATACGATCTAGCTTAGGAATCACCCTTCGGAGATATTTTTCAAATTTGGTAACTTTTTCATGTGCATCCCGCACACTCAAAGACTCCGGAACTTCTAAATGAAGATCGACAGTTGGACGACCAGCGACCTCGTAAATAGAAATACAGTGCGCTCCCAGCCCGTATTTGCAAGCAGCATTTTTTACTATTTTTAACAGGTATGAATCCCCTGGTTCCACATGAACCATAACATCGGCGTTAGGCAGAACTTTTCGAATTCCGTTTTCCGCGGTAGTAGCAATATCGTGAGCGAATTCGAATTTTGTATCCCGGTCGACTAGTAAAGTAGCATCAACAAATATTTCCGGGCCGCTGCGGCGAATTCGCACTTTTTGTACATCAATCACCCCATTTACTCGGGCAGCTACTTCCACTTTTTCTGAAAAATCCTTAGGAACAGCATCTAGAAGATCATCAATCGATTTTCGGCCAAGCTTTATGCTCACTGCAATAACGATTCCTGCTACTACCGCAGCAGCTACTGCATCAGCTTTTTCTAGCCACACTAGTTCCCAGCGTTTGCCTAAGGCTACCGTGCCCAATCCCACTAAAACCACCATCGAAGACCAAATATCAGTAGAAAAATGAAGTGCATCTGCTTCCAACGCTTGGCTTTGATATTTTTTTGCCGCCTGACGTAATGCTCGAGAACGCCAATAGTCGACTATTATTGAAATAATCAAAACAGCAAATGCCCAAGGGCTTATTTCTATTCGCGCATTTACAAAGAAAAGACGCTGTATCACTTCATAAAATATCCAAATACAAGTAAGCAACAACAACATGGTTTCCAACAATGCGGAAAGATTTTCAAATTTTCCATGGCCATAGGTATGCTCTTTATCGGCCGGCCTACCGGAAATACGCACTGCGTATAAAGTAATAATGGCTGCTACTAAATCGAGTCCAGAGTGAGCTGCTTCGGAAAGAATTCCTAGGCTACCACTAGCAACACCAACAGCAATTTTCAAAATGGTCAGCAGCACCGCAGCAAGTACTGAGTAAAAAGCTACCGAACGTTTTTCTCTATTAGCTTTTATGGAGATGGGAGCATTCATTTAATTCTCGAAAAAATTGAAACGCTCAATGTAATCAGAAGAAATGCCTTCGGTCAACCAACATCTTATGTACATGTACAACCAATCAGGACTACCAGTGCACAAAAAGTGCACAAAAGATGAGTAACAAATCGGACTTTAAGCTTGCCGAAAACTCGCTCTCGATTGTACCTTCGACCGATGATGAACCTCCAACACCTGAACCAGTGGCTCCGCTCCCAAAACCAATCGTTGACCTGGATTATTCAGGTATTTGTCGTAGTCTTTGCGGTTCTTTTCTCGAATTACCTGTTGGGAAAAGTTCTCGATCGACTGCGTTTAAAAACGCAAAACACCCGGAATATTTGGGATGACGCTTTGCTTGAAGCAATTCGTCGGCCTCTGCGCCTGTCTTTCTGGATAATTGGTATTGCCTTTGCGGCGGAAATTGCAAAAGAAAACACCGAGGCAGTAATTTTTGAAGCTGCCAAACCGCTCCGCTCGGTAGGAGTTATTGCCTGTGTGGCCTGGTTTTTAGTGCGATTCATCCTCGAAATGGAAAAATCTTACATAGTTACCAAACAGCGGAACGGAGCAAAAGTCGACCGCACCACCGTAGAGGCAGTGGGGAAACTGCTACGCATTTCGGTATTCATTACTGCCGTACTAGTTGCTCTACAAACTCTTGGCTTTAGCATTTCCGGCGTGCTCGCCTTTGGCGGAATCGGAGGTATTGCCGTTGGTTTTGCGGCCAAAGATCTTTTGGCTAACTTTTTCGGAGGCATAATGATCTACCTCGATCGGCCTTTTGAAGTTGGCGACTGGATTCGTTCTCCGGATCGCGAAATTGAGGGGGTGGTGGAAAAAATTGGATGGCGCCTTACCTGCATCCGTGCCTTTGACAAACGTCCCATTTACGTTCCTAATGCCGTCTTTACTACCATAGCTGTTCAAAACCCTTCGCGCATGACCCACCGACGTATCTATGAAACCATCGGCATTCGCTACAATGATTCCGATAAAATGTCGGCTATTACCCAGGCAATCAAAACCATGCTTCTTGAGCACCCGGAGATCGATTCTTCGCAAACTCTAATGGTTAATTTCAATAGCTTTGCACCGTCGTCTCTCGACTTTTTTGTTTATTGCCTTACGCGAACTACGGTTTGGACCAAGTACCACGAAGTAAAGCAAGACATTCTGCTCCGTATTGAAGCTATTATTCGTGCACACGAGGCCGAAATAGCCTTCCCCACTTCCACCATCCACCTTCCCGACCCAATTTCTTTTTCAACCCAGGAAGCAACCAAAGCAACCCATGCCCCCTCACATCATCGCCCAACGTCAATCTCAGCACCGGGAATCTGAAAAATATCCGCTGTAAAGACGACATTGTCATGCACCTAGGCGCGCGAAGGTGGTTTCTCTTTCTATTGAGTTTCGAATTTCTTGAACTCTAGCCTCCCACGATTCTGTGGCCATGGCGGTAGATCTGGCGGCTTTGCTTTCGGGGGATTCAAGCTGTGCGCGAAGCAACTCAATAAATTGATTATGGTTTTTAGCTACTTGACACCAACCAATTTTTTCTACTTCTGGTATTGCCGTAGAAACCACCGGAAGTCCGGCAGCCAAGTATTCTCTGGCTTTCAATGGGTTGGAATTTAGAGTGAGTTCATTACACCGAAAAGGCAAAAGCGCTATGTCAAATGCTTTTGCATATGCAGGAAGCTGAGCATAAGGTCGGGGACCCACAAAATAGACATTGGTTAGATTTCGGCACAATTCAACGTTGGTTCGTATTTTACCTAACAAAACCACGCTAGCATTGGGAAATGAATTAGCAACTTTTTTTATTAGCTCCAAATCAACCCAGTCAGCAATTAGTCCAAAAAATCCAAAGATTGGTTTTGGTAAATGTTGAATATCGTCGGGAACAATTGTTGAATTATCTAACGCTTTGGCGAAATGGGCATAATCTACTCCGTGACGTACCAGAATAGTTTTCGGGTTCAAGTTTTGTTTGCTCTGCGCCAATCGCTCGGAAGACACAATTACTAAATCGGCAGAGCGGATAAGTTTAGCCTCAGTTTCTGCAATCTCCTTGGAAGGTGCATCAGAGAATGCCGAAAACTCGTCTACGCAATGATATAGCGAGAATTCTGGACGCATCCTGTCTACTACCCACTCTGCCGATGGCAAAAACGACCAAGTCATCCAGCGATGGAAACCCAGTTTTTCGATAGCTCGTTTTATTTGTATTTCCAGCGCCATTTGGTTGGCCCAACGAGCCCATTGTTTTCCAAAAATTGGAAAAGCTAGGGGAGCCAATACGTGAATGTTCGGCTCGACTTCCACTATTCCGGAAAATACCGACCGAAATTTTTTATACATTCTTTTTGCATCATAAACTGATAACACAGGAGACCGATTTCCCAGCGAATTCACCCACAAGATTCGATGATTGCGTGACAAAATTCGCATAATATGCGTCTTGGAAAGGGGATCGCCATCCCAATCATTAGAAAAACAAACAATGTCTCTATTTGACCAAAATGATTTGCTCATTTTCTCCACCCCCTTAAATTGCATTTGAGCTTTCGGCAGGCACAAAATGGTTTTCCGCTTTGCTTGAACGTGCCGAAATTTTTTGTGCTCCCAAAAATGCCCTGTGCCACTCCTCTAATACCCACAAAGAATACAGTTCTTCGCTACGATCTATTCGACCAGTGCGGTGCTCATCTAACAATTGGCGAATTATGGTGCCGCCAAGAATAGTTCTGGCTTGAGAGCGATGAGAAAGCAATTGCTCCCGGCAAGGACCATAAAGTGATGTACGCAGCCAACGGGATAACGGCACGGGAAATCCTTTTTTCGGTCGCCGCAAAATGGCCTTAGGTATTTTGTTTGCCATTGAATGCCTGAGAAGTATCTTTCCTATACCCCGGCGTAACTTAAGCTGGGATGGCAGTCTCCAAGCACTATGCAGAATCTGGTGATCTAAAAAGGGAACTCTCAATTCAATAGAATGACTCATGGTCATTTTATCTGCTTTTAAAAGCAAATCATCGGGTAGCCAGGTTTTGGTGTCTATATACAACATGCGATGAAGAGCGGTGTTTTCTTGAGTATTTTCCCAGAGAGGTTGGTAACGATGCGCCAGATCTTTCATGGCGCGACAACCAAATATTTTTTTCATAAGGGCATCATCAAAACCGCGCCCTACCCCGAAATAGCGTTGCTCCAACGGAAGTCGCAACCAATGAACATAGCGAGAGAATTTGACGTTTTTGGAGGCTTTCAAAGAATGGTGCAATAGCCAATCGAGGTGTTTTCCTCCTTTGGCTCGAAGCCATTCCATGGCTAACATCTTGGAGTAAATTGAATAACCCGCCAGTATTTCATCAGCACCTTCTCCCGACAGCACTACCGCTACCTCTTCCCTGGCTCGCTCGCTTAAGCGCATGAGCGGAATACATGCACCGTCGGAAAGCGGCTCATCAAGGTGCCAGGCTAACTTTTCCATGCTTTGCAAAAAGGAATTGCTATCTAAGCGGATTTCGCGATGCTCGGTGCCTAGCGCCTGAGAAGCGATGCGCGCAAAAGAAAGTTCCCCTTGGTCGTCTTGGTCAAAGCCAACCGAAAAGCTTTTTAGGGCGCCCGGCTCGGCCTGCTGCATAGCCCAGGCTACTGCCGTAGAATCAATGCCACCGGAAAGGAATACTCCTACTGGCACTTCCGACATCAATCTTAAACGCACCGATTCCAGCAATTCCTGAGTAAACGCCTCGCTTTCTTCTACCGTGTCCCAAATTTGTCGTTTGTCTAATGATTGTTCTATAGATTGCTCTATTGGTACATCCCAATATGGGCGAATTTGAATATTGCCATCCTGATACCACATTACGTGCCCGGGCCGAAGTCGATAAATACCCGCAAATAGAGTTTGCGGACCTGGTACGTATCGCAAAGCAAAATATTCCGGTAAATTGGTGGGATTTAAGTCGCGGCGCACATCGGGAAATACAAACAAGGCTTTTATTTCTGACGCGAATACCAAATCTTTAGTAGTAATGGACCAATACAAAGGCTTAATTCCCAACCTATCGCGCGCCAGCATTAGGCGCCGGTTTTTTCCATCCCATACCGCGAAGGCAAACATTCCTCGCAATCGTTCTGGAAGACTATTTCCCCACTCCTCGAATCCATGAACTAAAATCTCGGTATCCGATTTAGTTGTAAAGCAATGCCCGCGAACTTCTAATTGCTCACGCAAATATTGATGGTTGTAAATTTCACCGTTGAAAACAACCCAAATAGTTTGATCTTCGTTGCACATTGGCTGAGCACCCGAAGTCAAATCAATTATTGCCAGCCGCCGATGTCCTAAGCCAACATTCTCTTGAAAATAAAGCCCCTCCCCATCGGGACCGCGATGCGCCATTTGACGGGTGGCTTCTGCCAATAGCGCAGAATCGACAGGACGATTTTTTTCACTATTAACGCGACCTGCAATTCCACACATGGCACTCTCCTAGTCCAGACTCTGAAACACCAATCGGAAAGTGGGTCAGCCTTCTCTTGAGGGCAACTCCTTGAGTTGGGGCACGGCACAATACATTTCTGTTTTGACTAGGTCCATGGTCACTAGTATGTGTGTTAGGCGGCCTTTGGAGACAAACCTACGAAAATAGGTTTCGGTATATGCCTACCAGCACCGTTGGACCAACCGTGAAGACTTCCGTTCCTGTTGCTTTTGTTAAAACACAGCCAGAGGAAATCGAAGGCATTCTCAAGTCTACTACCCGTGGAAGCCTTAATGATGTCGCTTTGGCAATCGCTGCCTGGCGCCTTAGGTTAACCGACCAGTTCGATGAACTGCTTTGCCTGTCCCGACTAAAAAACGTACAAAGACTCGATTATCAGGTTGAAACCGTCCACCGCGTGCTGCGAACGTTCCGGGGACGCGCATTGCTTGCTGACGAGGTAGGACTCGGCAAAACTTGTCGAAGCGGGAATGCTTATCTCCGAATACCTTATGCGCGGAATGGCGCGAACTGTCTTGGTAGTCTGTCCAGCTGTATTGGTGGGACGACTATCGTCTGGGCAAACCGTGGCGGTAGCTCGATACCTTTTCCGGCTAGTGCGAATTTGTCCGCCAATTCGGCCCGCCATTATAATTGTTTATTTCTTGAATAATAATGAAAATTCACTGTAAGTATGGCAAAAAAGTTAATGCGACAGAACCTTTCGTATTATGTTTTTTAAAAATTGAAATAGAACAGGTCGATGATCTGCAATTTGCTTTGGACAATGCAAACCGTTTAGGAAACTCCGCAACAATATTACCTAATGCTGATATGCCCTCAGGCAATCTCCATTTATAAATGAGCCGCTCCATTTGTTTGCATTGTTCTATGGTGTATGACCTATTTACGGAAACAGGCCTCTTCTTTTAGTTGCCCTTCGTATGCTTTTAGTACGCTATCTTGCAGGAAACGTTTAGTAGCTGTGATTCCTTTCTGGTTAAGCAGCCTTTGAAATGCATCTTGGTAAGTGTCGTTACCCACGAGCTTTCACCCACTAGAGGGTTCTATTTACATTCGCAGTGGACTTTTGCTGTTGAAAGCGCTTGTGTTCCTTTTGCGGCCTCCGTAGGACAGCCTGTGTCGTATTTTTCTCCATCGCTTGTTTGATACCACTCGCATTTATTGTCTGAGTTTCTGCAAAGCTCAATTTTGCAAGCAGAACAACTATATTTATCAGATGCATTTACACAGGTAATATCATCTTTGCCACAGCTCATAATTAATAACGACAAAAAAGGCATCAAAAACAACATGTTTTTCATTTGCACTCCTCAAGAATACAAAACATTTTTTGGGATAAGCATTTCGATGCTGCCGATCAACAGAAGCATGCGCTGACTACTTGCATGATTTATCGCAAGCATCTTGACATTGACCGTAAGAGCTGGGACCTAGCCCCAGGCAATCATTATGATAACAAGTTAACACGCAAGGATTTCCACAACCAGAACCCTCACCGCATTGATATAAGCAATCATTATATGAGTCAATAGCTTGTTCCTGTGAACATTTGTCGTTCATACAGTTGCTGTATGTGTTTTTGTTGCAATTGTCTGACTCGTCACTACAGGAAAAAAGAGTCACACTCGATATAATTATAATTGAAACTACAACACGAAACATTGGTAATTGCATTTTAAACTTAATAAAACGCACAGTAGCTCCATTGCTTGGGAATACTAAACTAATTCTAGAGGAACAGTGAACGGTAAGTCAATTTTACAATATCGGATGGCAGAGCAAGCCAAGAGTTGGTCCTGTTAATTCAGGTCAAGACTGTCGACGCAGGATAAAGCAGGCGTCCTTCAATAACGCTTCGCCCTGCTGTTCGTACTCAACGATGTGGCGTCCAATTTCAAAATTTGTATACACCTGTACCAAATCAACGCTACGGGCAACCGTCTGGCGCGCAGCAAGGACTAGCTCTCGAATACGTCTATAACGTCCTGCCTCATCGGATATGGTCTTCAAAATGGGCTGTTTGGTCCGCTTCAAGGTCTCATTTTCGCTTTAGCATACGCGCTTACTTCTTTCTGCGCCGCCAGCAAATGGTTATCATGAAGCCATCCTCTGAGAACGAGAAAAATCAACGACGATGTTTTTTGTTGGCAAGGATGTCTAAATGTCAGCAACGATTAACACACACCAGCATGCGAGTGTATGGCCGAAACCTGGCAAATTTTATACTTCCAGTCTAATCAACTTTA